>JAJRTM010000256.1 GCA_024278285.1 Planctomycetota bacterium | reverse complement strand
GAACCCTGCTGACTTCCGGAATGACATTAGCCGGGGTCGAATCACTCTATCGCAAAGAAAAGTTGATCCAAACTCCAGAAATGAAGGTACAATACAAGGTCGGACCGAATTCAACCTATTGGAAAGAGTAGTCCCTTTGGGGTGCACATTGGGGTTTGCGCAGATGATTGCAAGAAGTAGCTACGCTCGCCAGAGCGTGGATTCGTTGGATATCTGATTTCCACCGTCTGGCGACGGTAGCTACAGACATTTTGCAAACCCCAATGTGCACCCGAACTAAAAAAACAAGATATATTTGTCATAAGCACATTTAGTATCGGTCAAATAATTACTGTCGTTTCTTTGAACCGTAGGATGGCGTGCTTGCACCCATCAAATACGGTTTCCCTATTCGCGAAATTGGCGACAAATCATATACATTCCAACTGTTTCCTGTTATCGAATGCAACCTGGCACGCTAATACTTCGGGTTAAGAAGTCATAAGAAGCCGGGAATGTGATCTGCGAAAATTAATTGACCACACCTCACACTCAATGTCATTGATTATTCTTTTATTTTTAACACGCTGCTTATCACTTCTTTACAAATCATAATTACTCTTCCCCCGTCACCAAAATCTGGTGAACCTTCAGCACGGATCGCAGCAGGTGTTTCGGGTTTGGGTTAAACACGGAAGAAAAACCGCAATAGATTGCATCAGGAATTGTTATATTCCTGAACAGAGTTTTCCTTACAGTCAGCAAGACACGAGTAAAGGTAACTATTCAGCTTTGGCACAGGGTCCGCTATTGCGGACCACGATGGGAAGTGGATCCCCCTATTTCGTGCGGTGGTCCGCAATAGCGGACCCTACATACAACCTTTATTTCTGCAAAAATCAAACATTGCTGAATAGTTACTACAGAACAAAAAAACAGGATAAATTTGACATAGGCATAGTTAAATGTCGGATATCCTTATTCCAGAAAGTGAAAACTCAAAAAGGAAGTGGACATAAAAACAAAAATATTCTTCGTTTAATACATTGACAAGCTAAGATATGTTTGACAAGCCGTAGGTAAAACCTCTAGGATACATATGCAGGGAGGGGTTCTACTGGTGTGCATGTGTGTCCCTTTCTGATTTTCTCCTTCTTTTAATCAACTGTAGCAATTCTGCTAAGTTAGGAGTTTATTGGACAAAATTTTCAATAATGTTTCATTCGGTATTTATATCCAATTACTTTTCAACCTGCTAATTAGTTGCTTGATAGTTGGTGGCGAATAATAAAACCGAGTTCAGATGATTCTGGTTTTTTATTCCAAAAGAAAAAAGATAATCGAGGTGACCTTGCTCAGGTCAACAATTATATTGCTCGTCGTTTTTGTGGTATGTGGGTCAAGTTGTAATGTGCAACAAGGCGGCGACAAGAGTTACGTTGTTTCTTTATTTTTTTGAAAGCATGAAGGGGGACAGTATGAAAGCCGTGAATAAACAGGGCGGACAGCGAAAAGGATTTACCTTAATTGAACTTTTGGTGGTGATTGCGATCATTGCCATCCTCGTGGCGTTGTTGTTACCAGCGGTACAACAAGCACGAGAAGCAGCCCGCAGAAGTTCCTGCAAAAACAACATGAAGCAACTTGGCTTGGCTTTGCACAATTACCACGATGTGCATAGTACCTTCCCGTATGCCTGGATGCTTGGTGCAGATTTGAATGTTTCGAGCTGGGGAATTATGATCTTGCCTTTTATTGAGCAAGCTCCACTTTATGACACGTGGGATTCTCGTTTCCCTGCCATTAACGAAGCCCCTCTTATTTTTCCAGGCGCACCGGCGTCGGCTCTTGCTGCAAATATAGCTGCCATCAGGCAACCACTTAGCGTGTTCATGTGCCCTTCGGCATCAGAAGCCACCATTCATAACTACAGCTTGCCTGCTAATGCAGGGGGACCTGGCGTACCTCCACTCTCTTTAACCTGGACGGCTGCACGCTCAGACTACTGTGCAATTACCGGTGTGCGTGGAGATTATGCAGGTCTTGCTTATGCTGGCTACCCTGCTCCTGGGAGTCGGGGAGGCGTACTGAATGCTATTGGCTTGGGTTCTACCTCAAGTACATCTCGTTTTAGAGATATTACCGATGGTACTTCCAACACAATTGTCATTGGGGAACGTGTTGGTGGCTCTAATATTTACACGAAAAAGCAGATTAACCCAACATTAACTGCTGTAGCTGGTGTTGCCCAGGGAGGTGCCTGGGGCGACTTCCTGAATGGCGAGCAGTGGTACAGCGGTTCGCTTTACGATGGTACTCCAGGTGCAGATGGTGGCCCTTGTGCAATTAATTGTACCAACATGCGTAGTGCAGGATTTATGAGTTTCCATGATGGTGGGGCTCAGTTCATTCTGGGAGATGGTTCCGTGCGATTCCTCTCAGCTAATATTGATGGCCATACCTTTGCCAGCCTCTCTACCAAAGCCGGTGGTGAAATTGTTGGTGAGTTCTAAGCATTGAAGATTCTTTCTCCTTCAGAAGTCTATCCGGAAAAATTTTCGGTAACTTCTGGAGTGAGCTTCTGTGTTGAGTGTTAATACGTGCTATCTGCCATTTGTGGATAGCACGTTTCTCTCAAAGTGGCTTTGTCTACTAAGACGGTGTATTTGCTATTTGGCAAGCGGAAAATTTCACGTTGCCCCGCCATGACAGAAAGCTGACAATCGTTTCTTCACAAACAGTTTCTGCATAAACTCTGTATTGCTAGCTGGGTTATTTGCTAACTTCTGCAATACGCATTCATTCCAATAAATTTTTGTAAGTTATACTACAACGGGAGTTCATCAATGTTTCGTCCTGCGTTTCGGTGGTTTTGCCTGTTTTTGTTAATTCCTGTTTGTTTAGGATGTGGAGGAGGGGGAGAAGAAGAACCCTTTCGAAAACAGACTTCGGTAGTTAAGGGAACAGTGACTGTCGATGGAGCCCCACCTTCATCAGCATTAATTGTTGAGTGCCATCCCGTAGGAGGGATAGACAAGGAGCATCCTTCAGCTTCAAGCGGCATGACTAATGATTTAGGTGTATTTGAACTTTCCACCTATGAAAAAGGAGACGGGATTCCTCCCGGTGATTATGCACTGACATTCCGATGGCAAGACTATAATATGATCAGCAATTCGTATGGCGGCCCAGACAAATTAAATGGTCGATATTCTGACCCCAAAACATCTGAGTTTAAGTTGAGTGTCAAAGGAACCGAACCGATTGACATGGGCATCATTGAATTAACGACAGGTGGCGAAGAAGAGAAAAAAGAATAACCGAATTTCTTGCGGCTGGTATTTCAGATTTCTTTGGCTTTCGGGAGCGTTTAATTTAATGAGATCTATCTCTTGCTTTCTTCTTATGTTGTCAGCGTTGGTTTTGTTGCCCTCTGTAACGATTGCAGAGTCTCTCAAGCCGCAGGGCGATCCCAAGGCTCTTCAGAATTATGTGAATGCAAAGGATGATTCTTTTGCGTGGAGCCTGCTTGGCAAGCATGAGCTGCCTCAAGATTTGGGGACCGCTTATAATGTTGAGTTGACCTCACAAACCTGGCAAGGGATGAAGTGGAAACATCTGCTTGTTATTTTTGAGCCAACAAATTTAACGCAACCCGATCATTGCCTGCTGTTTATTACTGGCGGTCGCACAGACAGCAAAATTCGTGATGGTGATTTACTGGCCGGTGCAAAACTGGCAAACATGAGTGGAACCTACTGTGCGTACCTGCTTCAAGTTCCGAACCAGCCGTTGATGGGAGATAAATTCGAAGATGATCTTATCTCCGAAACATTTTTGAAGTATCTGGAATCGGGAGATGAAACGTGGCCACTGCTTTTTCCGATGACGAAAAGTGCAGTCAAGGCGATGGATGCCATCCAGGAGATAACAACAAAGTACCGTGATGTGCCTGTAGGAAAATTTGTGGTGACTGGTGGATCGAAACGAGGTTGGACAACCTGGCTGACCGGCGTTGTCGATAAACGAGTCGCTGGCATTGCTCCGATTGTGATTGATACGCTTAACCTGCAACCACAAATGAAGCATCAGATTGAAATCTGGGGGAAATACAGCGAGCAAATTGCAGACTACACTCGTAAAGGGTTGGTCAAGGTGATGCAGGAACAGCCCGAAGTCCCGCTTTGGCGCTGGGTCGATCCTTACACATATCGCAAGCAATTGACGCTTCCCAAGTTACTCATCAACGGCACGAATGATCGTTACTGGGTGGTCGATGCCCTGAATATTTACTGGGATGGTTTAGTCGGGGATAAGTACATTCTTTATGTTCCCAATGCAGGGCATGGGTTGGGAGATGGGAAAGAGTTTGCGTTGACGACTCTGGCTGCATTCGTCAAACATCTGGCAACAGATACCGCGATGCCTGAGCTTAAATGGGAGCACTCCAAAGCAGATGGTCAGCTTCAGTTAAATGTTTCTGCGAATCCCAAACCAAGGGCGGTTCGTTTATGGTCTGCGACATCAGACAATGGCGACTTCCGCGAAGTAAAATGGAATTCAACCCCGATGAAGCAAGACGGCAACTGCTATCACGGGCAAGTTCCAGTACCTGAGCAAGGGAACGCTGCGTTATATGGCGAAGCACAGTTTGTGATTGATGGACTGAAATACTCACTGACAACGCAAATTCACCGCGAATAGTCAATCAGTCGTAGGGTCCGCTACCCGTGGACCCTGCACAGGCTGAACGAGATTGTCTGTGCTACCCGATCTGCTGAATAGTTACGCTTATTCTAAATTTCGGCGGGTGGCACTGCGAAAATGAATATTGTGTGCCACTGTCTGGCTTGTCCAGCAGTGCGATCGCGGAGATGATGGCGGGGGTTTCTGAAAGAGTAAGCCGTTATTTTCCGAATTTGAGTGATATTTCATTCGCTTGAAACACTATGATAATAGGAAATCCAATCGTAATTCGCACTGCTGGACGAGCCAGCAGTGGCACTCGATTTTGTTTCAAAAATGTGGGTAATCACAAGGCTTGTGGGTGGCTGGGGACTTCGTTGCATCTGGGGGCAAATTGTCGCCTGCCGTGTCCTCAATTGTTCACGCTATTTCCGACAATTTGTCCCCAGCCACCCATCACTGAATAGTTACATTGCGCCTTTCCGAAGTGATGTTCTTCACTTTCCGTCCCATCAACTCCAGGCTTTCTGTAAAAATGACTATTTGCAACTGGAAGATCGTGATTTTGATCAGTTATTGACACAATTGGGCAGTCCCGATAAAAGGAAATTCTTCTCCCCTCCTTTCGGTTTCTCTCCCCTTGCGTGAATAGTCACATTTGTAATGGCTGTCTCTTCAACAGTTCGCGTTATCAGCCTGCTACCATGCAGTATGTGGCGAGTGATTCGACAGATTTCGACTCTGTTAATCCTTTTCGCCCTGTGCTTTCAGGGTGGTTGCCACATTGTTGATACACATCGTGAGCAGAGCGAGAGCAAATCACTCCTGAATCCGATACGACCAGGTATGGAAGCTGTTCAAATAGATGTAATTTATATTGAACGGGATGTCGATGACCCTTTACTTTCCAGCCTGGTCTGGGATGAAGTGGATACCATCGGAACAGTCAATCTGGAAACTCGTTCCAGGTTGCGTCATTCGGGGTTTCGGATTGGTCTTGTTGGTTTAACGCCGCCGCGGTCGCTGCAAAGACTGCTCGGCATCAAGCATGATATTACCGATTCAGCGGGAACTTCGCGACACAATGAAATGGTTGGTCGGACAATCCATTTACGTTCAGGCGGAGAGGCGGAGATTCTTACCAGCAACATTCAGCCAGTAATTTCCATGAAGCTTCCTGGGGATTCCGAACCGACGGTACTGTATAATGCCCGTTTCATATTGCGAACAGAACTGGAGCGGTTGCAAGATGGTTGGATCAAACTGCATATCATTCCTGAAATCCATCATGGCAGTTCCGAACTTCGGCCCATTGCAGGGGTCTCTCGTTGGGAATTAAAACCACAGCAGGAAATTATTTCCTTAAGAGACTTAAAATTCAGTGTCAGCTTGAATGTGGGAGAAATGCTGATTGTCTCCTCAGAATCTTCAGAACTGGATAAAATAGCCAGCCAATTCTTCGTGAATCATAATGGTCAACGCTCACAGCGTCGGATGGTCGTTATTCGCCTGACCGATATGAAAAAGATTAAACCGCTTTACAAGAATTGAAGAAACGATTCAGCTTAGACGTAGGGTCCGCTATTGCGGACCACGATGGGAAGTGGATCCCCCTATTTCATGCGGTGGTCCGCAATAGCGGACCCTACAAACAACCTCTATTCCTGTAAAAACCTACCATCGCTGAATAGTTACAATTGAAGAAACGATTCAGCAGTTGAAGGCCTTCAGTCATTACAATTGTTAGTAAACGCTGACTGCCCGAACCGCTTTGATCTGCAAAGTTAAAACGAACGCTCCTCTGTTTAAGGCAAGTCGTTATGCCTGTTCTGCTCCTGTGATCATTGTTGCTCTTATTTTCTGCACAATGCTCACCAATAATGTTCATAACCGTCAGGACTTGAACTAATCGAGCGTGTATTATCCGTCACGACCTGCCCACTGTGATAATAGGCGCAATCGCAAACACTGATAAAGCCTGTCGTCACCTGTCGAGAGCGTCACATCACGAACTCCCGGCACGATTGCTGTCACTGCCGGGCCTCTTTCAATTTCGTCAAATGTAAGTGCCTGTCGATTGAGTCTCCCCCGGTTCAGGTCGATATCTCCAGTGTGAAGCAACCACAACAGATTGAATCTGTTAAACAAAGACGATCCCCCTTGAATTGCATGACTTCAGGAAATCACGACGATTGATTTCCATAACATTCCGGAAGGCACTATCCTTACAATGGTCACCGCAACAAAAACAAAAGCTACAATTAAAGCCCGCCGCAGACTCTCTTCCTCTGCTGTCCAGAACCCGCTGGAAACTTATCTGCGTGAAATTAATGAAACAGCATTATTAACCGCAGATGAAGAAAAAGAACTCGCCTACCTAATCGCAGAAGGGGACGTCGCTGCACGTGACCGAATGGTTCGTGCCAATTTACGTCTGGTCGTGAATATCGCACGCGGTTACACAGGGAAAGGGCTCCCACTTCAGGATTTAATTGAAGAAGGAAATCTGGGAGTCCTGCGGGCGGTTGAAGGTTTTGATCCAACAATGGATACACGATTTAGTACGTATGCCAGTTATTGGATTAAACAATCAATTAAACGATCTCTGGTTAATTGCGCCAAAACGATACGCATCCCCGCTTATATGGTGGAACTGCTTTCAAAATGGCGAAGGGCGTCTGCGTTACTTTCAGATCAGCTCAACAGAACACCGACCGCAGAAGAAGTGGCAGCCGAATTGGGCCTGCCAAAAAAGAAACTGGGGATCATCAAAAAAGCGATTCAACTTTATAACACAACACCACAATCTGATGACGACGAAAACGGCTGGTCACTCAGTGAAATGATTGCAGATGAGCGAGCGATCGGGCCAGATGAAGAGTTGCTTAACAGCGACAATATCATTCACGTCTATCGAATGCTGGATGAAATGGATGAGCGGGAAGCAACCATCCTGCGAATGAGATTCGGTCTCGACAGCGACGATCCCAAAACTCTCAAAGAGAT
>JAJRTM010000255.1 GCA_024278285.1 Planctomycetota bacterium | reverse complement strand
TTGCGTCTTGTCTGCGGCTATCGTATTCTGACTCATGGCGTACTCCTTGGCCCATCCGGGCTTGCTGAAGGTTGATAAGATTCAGCAGGATACGCCACCTTTCATCAAATTTCCAGAACACAACATTTGACAATAACTCGATCTCGGATTCCAGTTCGTATTCATTGGAATGATTGCCATCTGGAAATCCGAAGTGAGTTCCCTCCATCATCAGCACATCAATTTTCTTTTGCTTCAGGACTTCCAGAAGTCTCCGATGCATACCCGGTTTGCGACCATGAAGTCTCAAGTCTCCGGTATAAAGAATGGACTTGCCGTTGGCTTCGATTAAATAAGCCAGACAGCCATAGATAGAATGATCGACCGGGAATCCCGTTACTGTGAATTCTCCAATTGTGGTTGGTACTTCTGGTTTAATCTCCCGGAATCGATCTTTGGGAAGTGAAACCTGTCCTGCAAAGACACCGCCGGCCAACATCATCTTACTGGTGCCACTGCTGGTATAAACGGGTATTGTATCCTGTGAGTAACCCAGAAGACCGGTATGATCCAAGTGGGCATGAGACATCAGAATCGCATCAGGTGGCAAGCCATCTACAAAAAGACCAGGGACACTTGGTAATATCCCTTTGGTTAACAGTTCATCTTTTGACATCCGTCGAAGTTGGGAAGAGTCAAACGCTTCACGGTCTTTATCGAACAGAGGAAGACCAACATCTAGGATGAGCCTTGATTGTTCGGTACTGACCTCGATGCAGGTTCCCCCAACTTCGTGTGTTCCTCGATGAATTGTGAGTTGTAGTTGAGCCACTGAGAATCTTTCTAATATTATTGGTCGTATTATATTGTTTGCCAACATTGTATTACAAACGGGCAGTTTATTTGCGGCCTGTGTAATTTTAAAATGGAGACGGACGGAATCGAACCGTCGACACACAACTTTAACAAGCCATCGCTCTTCCAAACTGAGCTACGCCTCCTTCGTCTTTTCACCATATGGTCTCAGATTTTCACTTAATCGTCAGTTCGAACTGTCCTGCCAGAAAACCTTGTTTGCAATAAATTAAAAACAAACGGAGGATCTGACCTTTTTTGAAACCAACATCTCAATCTAAAAATCAGCCCCCAGAATCTTGTAACCATATCCTGAATTTATCACTGCACGTTCAATGATTTTCTCGATACTTCTTCCTTTAACAGTCTCAATTCCGGTCACTTTCATCCGAATCGAGAACATCCCGTCTATTTTTTCTCCAGATTCTGAATATCTTTGCTGCGAAGAGATGATCTCTATGGAATTAAATCTGGCAAAGCCAACTCCTTGAAAGCTTAGTAAGCCGTCTCTTACCGTTTCATCACCACCAAGAAATCGATCAATATATTTCTGCACGTGAGCCTTAGCCCCTTCAACACTGGGAGTTTCGACTTGAGTCGTATCTACCTCGGCTGCTTCCACTTCGCTGGTAGTTTTACTTTCCTTTTCCTTCTCTTCTGAACAGCCAGTAGACAACAAGAGGCAAGCCATGAATAATGTGATCCAAACGTAACGCATGTAGATTTCTCCAGAATTTGGTTTATCAACTGGCGATCTTGCATTCGACACACGGATGCAATCTATCCCAGTTTGTTCTTACCTAAATACCCGAAGGAACTGACAACGGCGGGTCAGCCTGGCTTAAGGAACAAGTCTGTCGAAAAATAGTATCGACAGTTAAGATTGTCTTGCCATTCATCAGTATCGCTCATTGACGTACCACTTCTTTTCGTCGGAATTCCAAGTGAGGCTATACGTGGTTACTTTCTCCAGAGGTGTTCCTGCTTTCGATTTCCATTCAATTGCGACATTGAACTTGTAAGCTGGCCAGTTCCTCCAGTCTTCCGGGAGGTCTCCTGAACTCCCAAATGCAAGAGGATCAGGATCATCGGTAACAATGCTGCGTATGTCGTAACCGATGGGGGCAACCAGATCGTTGATGCGGTAGTTCATTGTGGTCACCTCGCTACTTTCTCCAGCGATCCACTTATTAAACTCGCTTTGAAAGTGAGATTTTGCAGCCTGCTCGGAGCCAGCAGATCCAGCACTACAGCCAGAGAGCACAAGAGAAAACAGAGCCAGGGGGATTAGAGTCGTCGCGTTCATTTGGTTTTTCCTTCGGGATAAAGAGGTAATTCAGTTGCTATAACTGATACCCGAAGGATGCGACAAAGGTGGGTCAGTCGGGATCGACTTGTGAATTTATTTGGATGGCATCTTCCAAAGTCTTGATGTAAAGCTCTTTGAGTTCGTCCGGTTGTTGAACTCTAGCTTGTCCGGACCAGGAGAGAATCCAGTGCAGGATTTCACTGAGTCCATCAACTTGAAAACTAAGCGTGACGCTGCCATCTTTGTGAGATTTTACTTTTTGCGTGTGATGCCACGTCGTCTCCTGAACAACTTTGGCAGCATCAGAGAAGAAACGCAGCCCCACATCGTAAGACTGCTCTCCCCGATACACCGCCCAGGCATTACCAAAATAATCACGCAGGTCGAAATCCTCTGGAACATCTGCGGAGGTATCAAGACTCCTGAGCGATTTGAAACGAGCCACACGGAATGTCTTGGGTTTTTTCTCCCCTTCCATGTGCCCGATGATGTACCAGGCCTGTTTAATCAGGCAGAGCCGGTAGGGATGAATGGTTAGTTTGACAGGGTTTTCTTCATACGGACTTTCATACGTTCCCGTGAGTTGCTTACCTTGAAACAGAGCAAACTGAGCCGTTTTGATGATTTCCTGGTGCTTGCTGTGATCGGCTAGTTTGAGATTGAAGACATCGATCAACCGTCCCACATCAGCAAAAACTTGCTGAACTTGTTCGCTGGATGAAGCTGCCAGTTTTCTGGATGTTGGCCCGGCTCCGGACCCTACATTCAGCCCCGGAGTTTTTGAGATTGCTGTGGCGACAGCTTGTCCCAGAGCTTCATCTTCTGACAGCATCAGTATTGGAAATTGAAAATCTGGCCGAACCCGATAGCATTGCTGGTTTTTATCGAAGAACCAGGGGACTCCAGAAAACTCAAGTACTTCCAGGTCTCGATAAACCGTTCTTTCTGAACATTCCAGTTCATCCGCAATCGCTTGAGCATTCCACCGTCCTCGTGACTGAATGAGGTTCAGCACTCCCAGAACTCTTGCAATCCGTGCATTCTGACGAACTCTCCGGTCCCGATCCGGTCGGCCGGGAATTGGTGTCGTGCGACCTGGAGGGATTGACGATTTCTTCTTACTTTTCTTAGCCATGATGATCCACGTTAGAATTCTGCTCGGGTTTCCTCAAGCAACCTTTCAAACTTCCTGGAAAAATGTCTCTTTGCTTAGTCCACAATAACACCCCTCCTGACCAAGCAGGGTCAGACCTCAGATAGAATCATGTCGCATTTTCAAAGATCCAGGAATGCGCCTGATCCACCACCTTGGCAACAAGAAGAAGATCATCCCGTCCAAAAGATTCCGTCTGTTTCCATTCCTCGCCATCTTTGTAAAGCCTGCTGAGAGTGACATTGTGCCGAGTACCAGATGTCGTCTCGTTTTCCCAAATGGTTGCTTTAACGGCTCCGATTCGAACATCATGGACAGGTTGTTGTTTTGCCTTGGGCATTGTGTTGTTCCTTATTAGGTAAAGATTTGCTTACACTCTTGATACCCGAGGCAATGAAGACACTTCACTGGAATGAGTTCACATGGCACAGGGAAATACAATATCATGTATATTGGAAGTTCTAATGTGTGGAGATGTGCGTGAGGCTTTATTCGTTGCTCATGTGATTAAATAATACGAACTTACTCCAATACATCTTGTCTTTATCAAACCTGTTCAAATCTTCTGCAACCGCGAATTAATTCAAATGGCAAATCAATTAAACAAATCAACAGGCAGTACTCCATCAGAACAATACTTGGCAGGTCTTTGTGAAAACACTTTCTTGAAATTATGGAGTTACCCCAATGTATTTCGAGACCAAGGACGTAAAAACGGAGGAGATGGTAAAGAACTTTGTGATCTCTTAGTTGTGTGTGGAAATGATGTTATTATTTTCTCAGATAAGTCCTGTGAAATGACTGATTCTGGAAAAGCAGATTTGGATTGGTCGAGATGGTATCGCAAAGCTATCGATAAATCGGCCGATCAAGTGTTTGGTGCTGAAAGATGGATTAGAAAATTTCCAGATAAATTCTTTTTAGATCCTCAATGTACGCACCCACTGCCAATTAGCTTGCCTGCCCCCGAAAACCTTCGAGTCCATCGAATTGTTGTCGCTTTAGGGGCAAAGTCCCGATGCCGGAAAGAACTTAAGGGTAGCGGTAGCTTATGGCTTAAACCCAGCATCAATGGCTCTAATCACTGTGACCCCTTTCATATTGGAAACATCAAACCTGAGAAAGGTTTTGTGCATGTATTTGATGACGTGACGCTGAGTATCATGCTTAGCGAGCTTGACACAATTACCGACCTCGTCAATTACCTTTCTTGGAAGGAAGAATACATACTCTCGAACAAGCTGTCCCTTGCGGAAGGAGAGGAAAATCTGCTGGGGGAATACCTGAGTAATCTTAATAAAAAAAACCAACACGACATTGTTTTACCACCAGGGTACGACCAGCTGGTCGTCCAAAAAGATAACTGGATGAGCGTACGTCAGTCTCCGGAGTTTCTCCGGAAGAAAAGAGCCGACGAAATCAGCTACTTGTGGGATGACCTCATAAACGAATTTTGCGGTCATATTTTTGGTGGTACGATTCTTGGAAATCCAGATTACACTACGGATGACCATGAAATGATTTTACGTGTATTGGCACTAGAATCGCGATTCCGACGTCGTACGATTGCTGAGGCTCTTAGAGAAGCTCTTCAGAAATCTAAAACAGAACGAGAAAATATACTCTGGCGACTCATGGTTTCCAAAGAGAACCCTGATACCGCCTATGTGTTTGGGCTATTCCCAGAATTTCAAGATGATCATGAAACATATCGTCTGTTTCGTAGAAATTATCTCAGTGACTATTGCCAAGTTGTAGCATACAAAAGGAGAAAACTGAGATTGATTGTTGGAATTGCCATGGAGAAAGATCAATCCAAGAAAAATTCAAAAGATATTGTTTTGTTCGAGTCTCCAAAAAACTGGTCGAAAGAAATGATTGCTGAAACAGAAGAAATGCAAAATACACTAAAAATTCAAAACCAGGAAAACCTTAAATGGTCGTACATCCAAAGTAATGAGTACCCAGAGCCACAAATAAATCCACAACTCATAAATCGTAAGATCAGGCGAAATGAACGATGCCCGTGTGGAAGTGATATAAAATACAAAAAGTGTTGCGGACGGCCCCAATAATTTGTTCTATTTGCAATTCATGGCAGTCCTTTTCAATTCCCGTGCCCATTCGACTGAGCTAATTGTGTCAGTTTGAATATTAGATAGTTATTCAATTCATCGATGAGCCGTTGCTCTGGTTTTGAGAACCATTTTCGTTGGCGTATGAGTAGTTCGATCATGCCCTGATATCCCAATTCTCCAATAAAGGGAGTGCGTGGAAGCTCTTGGAGCCGGTCGCCGTTGGGGATTGCTTTTCGTAATTGATCGACATCCCGATACTTCGTAACCAATGGATTCCCTGTTGTGGGTGTCATTAAAATCAACACGAAGTCTCTGGGGGTATGATGAAAGAGCAAGTCTTCGCGAAACCAACCATTCTCCCGCAGTCCGATTCGGGCATTTCGAATCAGTTGATCCGAGGGAAATCCATTTGATCCGTTGTTGTGTGTGGTTTGAGAAGAAAGATTCGAACCATATTTCATTTCGATAAAAACTGTTGTCTCTGGATTCTCCCAGGTGATAACAACATCCACTTCTGTTTTTCCTTCCTTCCATTTCAGGTGTTCTCGGGGATAAGTTCGCTGTTTTTCCCAGAGTTGGATACGAAGATTCCGAAAAACCTGTCTTCGAAAGCGTTCTGTTCCCAGAGCAGCATTCAAAAAGTCCGGCAACCACCACCGAGGATTGAGTACTTTCAATGTTCCAAACAGATTACCTGTCACAACATCTTCACTGGTTGGGCGTATGATCAAAGGGCAGCGAATCTCCCCCTTCTTGGCAGGTTCACACAGACAACCACCTTTGCTACCAAGTTCTACCAGCATGCTCAGACTCCATTCAATTCCGTTAACTTGGGTGCTTCAGAAATTCCCGTTCTTTCCGGTTTCCATTCTTTGCACTGTTGCCTGAAAGAACAGATGGAACAATTCATGGGATTTTCAACCGGAAAAAATCTGATTCGAAATGGCTCGTTCCACGTCATTTTCAAATCCATGTGAATCAAGTTGATCATCGCTGGGGTGTATTAGCTTTACCCTCTGCTGTTAGCTCATCAAGCACGATGCCCGCTTCATCCTTGTCTAGGTCATACAAACCAACTTCTCGACCAACGATTTGCCCTACTCGTTGTTCCAACTGCGGAGTAGTCAGTCCCAGCCGTTTACCTAGAGTCAGCAGATACTGAATTTGTTTGTTGGTTGCTGTTGAAAAGTCTCCACCATTGCTGTCGCGAGTATGACCGTTTCCAGCTCTTGGCTGAGTAAGTCGAGAACTGCTTCGAGTTGCTCGACCAGTCCCGCTTGAGCGTTATGGAGCAGGAGCAGGTCTACTTGGTGGTACAGCATCCCGACTGGCAATTGCTGAGTGTTCCTCGTAGCGTGCGACCTGTTGATCTAAAGATTCCTCAGCCAAATCATAAAGTTCTTTGATCTTCTCAATGACCATTTCCGGATCGTCCAGCGGAACACAAACTTCCCCTTCCAGATTCAGGCTGAAGCCAGTGCTGTTATAATCCTTAGAAACTTTCCGACTCAGCCCCACATTCACTTTTAGCATTCGAGTATTCCCATCGTTCAGAGATTGATTTCACTGAACTGAATACCCGGGTTATTGTGTAAATACACTAGAGTTTGGAACTTCAACATTGAAGCAAGTAGCAATTTATTGAGCGTCTTCATCCCTTGCAATCATGATATCGAAGACAGTACGCTCAAATTGACATTACCAATAACTACAGCTCATTTACTGTAGAATACCGATGTGTCTAAGGTCAATTACACTATCGCTTGAAAGGATAATCATGGATTCCTGCTTGTTTACTGGAGACACTCTCGATACATCAACAAAGGTTGAACACACCATCCCTAAATCGCTAGGAGGTCGTATCGAGTCAAAACGTGTTACGAGTTCATGCTTCAACGAAAAATGGGGAAGCATTCTCATTCCTACTCTTAAAGATACATATGCTCCGCTAATGAATCGGCTCGGGCCGCTACTACCAAATTCCCGCCAGACCCAACTGGATAAAATCGAAGTTACAGGAGAAGTTCCAGGGCTCTCCTTAGATAAATTTGGGGCCATGACGCGGGATGGTATTCAAATTGTCACAGAAGATCCTGTAACTAATCGACCGCGATCGATTAAGGGGACAAATGAAAAAGCAATGTGGAAGATACTTCGCCAATTAGGTGCTAAGGATAGTCAAATCACCAAGTCTTATCATCCAGCTACTACAGCCAGCCACTACACTAAAAAAAACATCCCAATCATTAGTGCAGAGATCGAACTGTCGTCATTAATAGCAACTCTATTAACATTTGATGAGTTATTTGTATGGACCCCAATCGTTGGACAGATTTTAGGTTACTTTAAGCTCATTTTGATTTGCTTCTTTTTCATCATTCGAGCTGCTGAGTCCCCTTCGTCCCGCCGTCGTGTCAGCCTTCACACTTGCCAGGTTGATGCGGCGGCGGGA
>JAJRTM010000254.1 GCA_024278285.1 Planctomycetota bacterium | reverse complement strand
CGCTTCACCCAGACATCAATTTCCTGCAGCGCGACCAAATCCGGCTGCACCCGTTTAATCACTTCCGCCAGCCTGGCCACATCGTACTTCCCATCCATCCCCTGTCCGTAATGGATATTGTAACAAAGAACACGCAATGTTTCGGGAGTAGATTTCCCCTCTTTTGAACGCTCTTGTGCATTCAGATTCGAACTGGCAAAGACCACAAGAAGCAGAAGCAGAAGCAGAATTCTCCAAGGGTGTAAACGAATGAAATGAGAACAAGTTCTAACAGAATATCGATTCATAACAATGGTTCCTGTTTCGATAATAGACTCTCGATGAGTTCACCAATGACATCCCACGCTTCACCTGGCTTGGTTTCCAGGATCAAGTGTGGCCCCTCGATTGTATAAATCAATACATCCGACCGCAAATGCCTCATTGTTTTGATGCAATGCTCTGGAATCAGAGCATCATTTGCAGAGAAGCGTAATGGCTTTAATTGAGTCCTACTGCAAGTTTCTTTTTTCTTCGGCAGCGCTGCGTCGGATGTAGAGGGGATTCACCTCAAACGGATCGACGGGGCCGGTTCGTAGCAGTTCTTTTTGTCCTAGTATTGCTACTGCGATCGCATCGGGGGAGCGTTTTTGTTCGGGGAGAATTGTTTCCAGATTGAGCGTATGATTTTCTGGAGGCTGTTTGAGAATTCGATCAATCCCCGGTCCGGAAAGTGAAACATTTTCGCGGGGTAACATTGCCCATTGTTCTATCAGACTTACTTCAATCGCGGCTTCAGGTTGCCATTCTTCATTTTGATACACAAATCGTTGCCAGGCGATTTGGCCTTTTCTTAAATCTTCAACAACTTCAACGGTTCCTGCTTGTGGAAGATCTTCCGAGGGAACAAGTTGCTCAACAATCGCAGCGAAGGTGTCAACCGCGACCAAAGGGACGCCGGTGGCGTAGCCGAACGTTTTGGCAAAGACGAGGCCGACACGTAAGCCGGTGAAACTTCCGGGACCACGACTTACCGCCAGGCAGTCGAGATCATTCGGTTTCACGCCTTGTTTTTGCAGCATCTCTTTGACACAAACGGGCAAGCGTTTGGTATCGGGCCGCCCTGCTTCTTTCAGCAATGCCTGCTCTAAAACCGTTTGATTTTTCAGTAATGCAACGCTCGCATTTCTTCCAGAAGTTTCGATTCCTAAAGTGAGCATTGCGATTGAGAATTATTTCATGGTTTAATCAATTGTAAGCGGCAAGGCGCTAGCCGCCGGTAAACTGTGTAAGTTAGCTCGAAGACCGGCGGCTAGCGCCTTGCCGCTTTATGGTAAACTTTAAATGGCATCAGGGATGTTATCGCGGTGGCCCGTCCGCTTTTAGCGGTCCGGGTTGCGTAGCAACAAGACGTTCGCGCCATGTCGGTTCCTTCTTCATTGAAAGTACAAATGAAATCGAATGCACATGGCGCGAACATCCTGTGCCTGACGGCACCCAACCACTAAAGTGGTCGGGCTACCCCGCTACCCCGCTACCCCGCTACCCCGCTACCCCGCTACCCCGCTACCCCGCTAACGTGGTGCGTCTTCAAGTGCAATCGGTATGGGCATGACTCCGATGTTCCTTAACGGATTAAGAGCAAACCAAGCGTTCATATATATAGTCTGTCCGTCTTTGACATTGCTAACAGGATAGGGATTCGACCAGCCCCAGTCCATTTTTGCATAGAGGTTTGTTGAAAGGTCGGGCACATGCACATCAACAGTCTCACCGCTTTTAACTCGTCCGATTTCTACGCCATCCGCCATGATTTTTGCGGTTCTTATGTATCCAAAATAACCTTTGTTGCGAATTACAGTAATCGTCGGCATGATACTCCCATCCTTATAATCAGGGTACGTCGTGACGCACCGGGTACCCTACCCGCTTTGATCTCCGCACCAAAGAAATTCAATTCTGCAAGGCGCCGGCTGCCATCAGGGATTCCAGGAATCCTTTTAATTGGTGGCTGCGGACTGGGTGTTGCAGTTTTCTTACTGCTTTGGCTTCGATCTGCCGTACTCGTTCGCGTGTTACCTTGAAGATCCGGCCGACTTCTTCCAGCGTGTAGGTGTAGCCATCGCCGAGGCCGTAGCGTAGTTTGATAATTTCGCGTTCTCGATAAGTGAGGGTTCGCAGAACATGATCGATTTTATCTTTGAGCATTTCCGACGTCGCGGTACTGACCGGGCTGTCGGAAGATTTGTCTTCGATGAAATCGCCAAAGTAGCTGTCTTCGCCTTCGCCGATGGGGCGATCCAGGCTGATCGGCTGACGGGAAATTTTCATCACCCGCTGAGCTTCTTCCAGAGAAACTTCTGCTGCTTCTGCCATCTCTTCGATGGAAGGTTCTCGTCCAAGTTTCTGGACCAGTTCTTTGCCGACTTTTCGTAAACGTGTCATCGTTTCGATCATGTGTACCGGGATGCGAATCGTTCTTGCCTGATCCGCAATCGCGCGGGTAATCGCCTGACGAATCCACCAGGTGGCGTAAGTCGAAAACTTGTAGCCGCGACGGTATTCGTACTTATCAACCGCCCGCATCAAGCCGGTGTTCCCTTCTTGGATAAGATCAAGAAAACTCATTCCCCGGTTGCGATATTTTTTGGCGATTGAAACGACCAGTCGCAAGTTGCCGCCGGAAAGTTCGCGCATCGCGGTTTCGTAAGCGTCCGATTTACGTTCCGTTTCCTTGACTCGTTTTTCGAGAGTCTCGGGAGTTTCGTAAGTTGTGTGCATTAAGTCGAGCAATTCACGTTGAATACTTTCCTGTTCATGCTCGGTGCCTTGTCGGCGAGAGAGAATTTTTAGTCTCTTTTTCAGTTCGGTCATTCGCGAAGAAATCTGCTCTAACCGTTTACGTAACGGTTGCAGACGTTGAGTTCGCAAACTCATTTCTTCCACGAGGGTGACCATTTTCCGCCGACGAGTTTCCAGCTTTTCACGAGCGGCTTTGCGTTGAGCTGGCGTCAATTCCGGGTTAATCGAATTGTGAAAATCCTGCTCGTTTTTCTGTTGCAGAAATTCGAGCGTTTTCAGATTATGAGGCATTCGGCCGAGAATTTGTTCTTTTTCAAGAGATTCGGTCAACGACACTTTGATTGTTCGATCAAAAGGCAATTCACTGCGATGCACTTTGGCCAGCGTTTCAATTGCTGCTTTCATCGCGCAGTCATTTTCCATCAGGTGTCTGCGGAATTGCTTGCGTGTCACTTCAATTTTCTTGGCAAGCGTAATTTCTTCGTCGCGAGTCAGCAGCGGAATTTCACCCATTTGTGTGAGATAAATTCTGACCGGATCATCAATCCGGCGGGAACCTTCGTCTTCTGCGTAAGAGATATCGCCGTTCCGTTTTTCGGATTTGGTCGCTTTTCTCTTGCGGATTTTCTGCTTGCCATCTGCGTTTCGTTTGGAAACATGTTTTTCTGGAATGATATCCAGCCCCAATTCTTCGAGGGAGTGCAGAAGATGATCGAGCTTATCCGGGTTCACCCCTTCATTGGGGAGGTAATCATTCACTTCGCTGAAAGTGAGATAACCTCTTTTTTTGCCGACTCCAACAAGTTGTAGCAGGGTTTGGTCAAGTTGATGCATTGAATATCTCCTTCGAGGAATAAACTCGGGATGCTTGCCTTTGTAGAAGAGTGACTTTCTACTCGGACGATGCTGTTTTTCGCGTCACACGTTGCTGATGAAATTGAGCCGCATCCTGCAGCAATTTTTGCATCTTCTCACCGACGGTCGCAGGCTCTTCTGCTTGGACCTCTACGAACTGCGTCGATTCGCGATGCTGGGTTTCTTTCACTTCCCATTCAAGTCGTTCGATAACCTGTTTCAAATAAACCGGACAGACATCCAAAATGGGGTCTTCCACGGTTTCCGTTAATTTTTTTCCGATTTGTTTTTGAACTCCGTTTTCGTGTGTACCCAAGACGTATCGTTTCAGTTCCGGGTCTTCTACCTCGACCATGAGTGATTCTATACCTGAGAACCGCTGCTGTTGATAGAGATTTTCACACAGTTCAAAAATTTCTCGAATCAAACCATTTTGTATCTGTTTCTGAACACCATGCCGGGTGATTGTTGTGATGCATTCCGGCATCATGAATATAATTTCCAACAAATCCTGTTCCAGCCTGCTTGTGCAATCCAAAGTCGAATAGAGCAGTTGATCCACGTTTTCTCGGTAATTAACGGTTGAATCCGCCTCAACTGCCATATCTTCGTTTTCGGGTGCCATTTCATGAAGTGTCTGAGAAGCTGTATATGCAAGTTGCGGACCCTTGGCGCGCAAAGCTGATAATTGTTTGCGTAAAGCATCTTCTTGCTGGGGGCGTAATCCGACTTTATTACCCAGCTTATTTAACAGGATGTTTTCGCGGTTCGTTCTGTGCATCCCGGGGGCAACCGCCAACAGCTCTAACATTCCTTCGATCACATTTTCTCTTGCATTGACGCCATCCAGCCCAAATTTGTTCACCAGATTACCGAATTTAAATTCCCAGGCGTCGGGGGCTTTTTGTAATAATGTTTGAAATTCCTGCAAACCATGTTTTTCCAAGAACTCTGGCGGGTCCATCTTGTTCGGAAGCTCCAGCAGCTTCAGTTCGATATCTTGCGAAAGTAATTGAGGCAGCGCTTTATTAGCCGCATCCTGCCCGGCCTGGTCACTATCGAAAACAAGGTAGGCAACAAAACCATCGCTGCGAAAACGTTTAATCAGCGAAACATGTTCTGCCGTGAGTGCGGTCCCGAGGGTGGCGATCACATTGGTAATCCCCAACTGATGTAACGCGATGCAATCGGTATAGCCTTCGACAACAATCACACTTTTCTGGGTGCGCATCGCCTCTTTGGCGCGATCAAAACCGTACAGCACGCGACTTTTACTGAAGACCGGACTTTCTGAACTGTTCTGATACTTCCCGTACTTTTCGTCTTCGCTGTTAGGAAGAGCGCGACCACCAAAGGCAATCATTTGACCACGATCATTGGCGATCGGGAACAGAATGCGGTTTCGGAAAAAGTCGAAGTATCCGTCGCCATGACCTCTTTTTGAAACCAGCCGAGCCGCTTCAAGTTGCTGGACAGTAAAACGCCCGCGAGCTTTTTCGATCAACCATTCCCACGGACCGGGATGAAAACCGAGTTGAAAATCGAGCCACGTTTCTTCAGAAAAGTTGCGATCCAGCAAATAGTCGCGAGCAACTTCTGCAACCGGATCGTTCAGCAAAACTTGATGATAAACTTCAGCCGCCCAGTGGAGGGCATCAAGAACATCCTGCTTTTTATAACCTGAATGAGAAACGTTTTGATGCCCGGAAGACTTGGGGACTTCGATGCCAATTTTTTCCGCGAGCAGTTCCAGCGTTTCACGAAAACCAAGCCCTTCCATCTTCATCACATAACTGAAGCAGTCGCCCCCTTCGCCGCAACTCCAGCACTTATAGGTATTGCGTGAGGGATCAATCGTCATTG
>JAJRTM010000253.1 GCA_024278285.1 Planctomycetota bacterium | reverse complement strand
TCAATCCGCGAGTGATCAAACGAAAAATGTCCCGCTGGAACAAATGCCGCCCCGAACACAGAAAGCGTCCCCCATTGAAGAAAACCTTTGCACAGACAGTAGTTATGAATAATTGAACGGTATTGCCGTTAAACGAATTATTTTCCGAGTCAGCAGATGCCCAGCGGGGTTTACTATACTCCCGCGTGATGACATCGCGTTACCGTTACGGCACAGGCTTTGTAGGAGGGTTGTTTGGAGTACGGATCGAACACGGCATCTGTCAATTGGTTGACGTCTTCATAGTGCATCGGAATGAAAAGCTGACCGCGTTGCACGGCGTGCGTGAGGAATGCCTGGCAGCGAATCGAACCTCTTTGCGATGAAACCGTAACCAAATCATTCTGCGAAATGCCGAGTGATTTCGCATCTGCTGGATTGATTTCTGTGAATGCTTTTTCGGGATACAGTTTTCTTAATACCGCAGAGTTTCGCGTTTTCGTCTGAGTATGCCACTGCGAAGCAGAGCCGCGTCCGGTCATCAAAAGAAACGGGAAATTCTCGTTCAGCGGTTCCGATAAGCCTCGCGGTTCTTCAAAAATGAACTTGGCTCTCTTATCCTCAGTAAAGAATTCGTTCTCTTCAAAGAGTCGCCTTTGATTGCGGTCATCGTCATGATTGGTGGGATAGGGCCATTGGATGCCGCCTTGTTTTTCGATCATCGCATAATCTTCAATCCCGGTGATATCACAAGGCTGCGAGGCAGTGCATTGTTTGAGAAGTTGAAAGACCGCTTCGGGAGTTTTCCATTGCTCGAACATCTTGCTGCATCCCCAGTAGTGAGCCACCAGCTTGAAGATGTTGAAATCAGAAAGAGCATCTCCGGGAGCCTTGCGGACTTTTTTGACGCGACTGATTCGCCGTTCCGAATTAATCTGACATCCCTCTTTCTCCCCCCAGCCAGCAGCAGGCAGAACAAGGTCTGCCATTTTTGTTGTCGCGGTACTATTAAACATATCTTGAACAACAAGAAAATCGAGCCGTTCGAGAATATCTTTAGCTTGCCCCTGATTGATCCAGGAATGAGCCGGGTTGGTTCCGACAATCCACAACCCTTTGATTTTCCCCTTCAGAATTCCTTCCATTATCTCGTGATACGCCCAACTGTTTTCTCGTGGGATGCACTTTTCATCAATGTCGAGAATGCCAGCAATTTTTTCGCGATGCTGCGGGTTCGTAAAATCGTGACCGCCAAGCATGTTAGATGTGTTGCTGAATAACCGCGAACCCATTGCATTGCATTGTCCGGTGATTGAATTCGCCCCCGTGCCCGGCTTGCCGATGTTGCCGGTCATCAACGCCAAATTGATAATCGCCTGAGCGGTTCGGACCCCCTGATAACTCTGGTTCACCCCCATCGTCCACCAGAAAGAGACCCGCTTGCCAGTGTAAATGGTCTGTGCAAAATTGATAATCTGCTGCGGTTCCAGACCGGTTTGCTTTGCCACATATTCAAGATCGTATTTTTTAACGTACTGTTCAAACTGAGAAAAATCGTTTGTATGCTTTTCGATAAAATGGCGTTCAATCCATTCATTTTCGATTAAAATGCGAGCGGTTCCATACAATAGCGCCATATCAGATTTCGGTGTGATTGCCAGATGTTCGCTGGCAGACATCGCTGTTTCAGTCATGCGTGGGTCGATCACCACGATTTGGGGATCGTGCCGGTTTCGCATCACTCGTTCCCACAAAATCGGATGAGCAATACACAAATTACTGCCGATGAGAATAATCGTGTCCGACTCTTCAAAATCCTGATACGTGTAAGGTGGGGCATCGAAACCGAACGCCTCTTTATACGCAACCACAGCCGTCGCCATGCACTGGCGGGTGTTGCCGTCGCCATGCGTCATCCCCATTCCGAATTTTGCGAGTGCTCCGAAAAATGCCATCTCTTCAATCGGGATTTGCCCGGTACTTAAAAACGCGACCGAATCGTTCCCATGTTTTTGTTGAATCTCTTTGAATCGCGAACTGAATTCGGTCATCGCGACATCCCAGTTGACCGGAACCTGGTTCCCCTGTTTATTTTTCAACAACGGCGTTGTGGCGCGGTCCGGGGCATCGAGAACCGTCAATGATTCCCAACCTTTTGGACACGCCATTCCCAGATTGACAGGATAACTCGTTTTCGGCGTCAGGCTGATCGCTTCCCCTTGTTGAAGATGCAAATTCAAACCGCAGCCCGTACCACAATATCCACAGACGGCTGTTGTGGTCGCATCCGGTTTTTTTGTTGCTGGAACTTGTCCTAAACCGAATTCGCCCGGTTTTCTCAGCAGATCACGAGTGAGCGGCCCCTGTTTTTGGTACAGGATTTTCTTGATTGTTTCTGGCAAAGGCAATGAGTCGATAAAATGTGTCATGTGCGAACACCTCCAGGCATCCGGGCGGTCGCAACGGCTGCAAAAAAGAGATACCGTTCCAGAAGTTCCCCCACAACCGAGGAAACAAAAATCATCGAAACCATAATCACCAGTACAAATTCATTCTGCTGGCCTGAATGCAACTGACTCAGCACCATCGCAGGCAAAACAATTCCTCCCAGAAAACCGCTGGCAAATCGAGGAAAAGTAATGTTGGAAAGCGGCCCCGCCATCAACCGGGCTGAGCGTTTCATCGGCGAGTTTCTTATTGAAGCGAGATGCCTGAATATAGAAAGTTCAAAACTGAATTTCATCGCAGCAATAACGATAATCGCCTGCGTTAACGGTATACCTTGCTGCTGAATCAACTCGGCTGCTGTGGTTGAATGGGTGAACTGTCCGATCAATAAAATAGAAAGCCACGTGGATGTTAATCCGAGTAACGATCCAGTCAGAAAAAAACGAATCATCGTATGACCGAAATTCCAGAACTCCCGCTTCGTAAAAACATAAAGCATGACCGAACAAAAAATACCAACCGCTCCAGAGAGCATCACGCCCCAGCTAAAGATGGGAATAACCGCCTGGAAACCGCGAGGCAACCACGCGAAATCACCCGGCAACCAGCAGAGCAGTGCAAACAGCATCGCGAATTTTGCGAACAGCCCGAATGCCAGAATTTCCCGGCTCAACCATGAATGTCGCAGTCCAATAAAGGCGCGAAAAGCATACAACGGCCTGCCCAGGTGCATCGTGCTGGAGGCTAACGCCAGCAAACCAAACAGTAAGGCACTGGTTGCCTGTATCGGACGAAATTCTGCAAGCAGCGAATCACTTAATGTTGAATTCAAATAATGTCCGACGACAAATGCCCCGACAGAAAGCTGTGTCAGCACCAGCATAATAATCAATGGCCAGTGCGGATGTTGCGGACTGACGCTGTAATAATCAGCCGGGAGCATATTTCGAGGAAAGACTTTTTTTGTTTTGTACGTTGTCGTCGGAAATGTCAGATGCGGTTCCGGGGCAGCGGGCAGAAAAGGATCCGCTTCTGCATCTTCGATCACGCGATCCACATCAACAATTTTAATCGCGATTGCTTCATGCGGACACGATTGCACACACGCCGGCGCTTCCCCCACAGCCAGCCGGTCGCTGCACATATCACATTTGCGAACAATCCCTCTTGAGGGTTGATACTTCGGAACATCGTAAGGGCAAGCCAACGTGCAATATTGACAACCGAAGCATTGATCATCCAGATGAATCACAATTCCCGTTTGCGGATTCTTCTCGTAAGCATCCACCGGACAAGCCGACATACAAGCTGGCTCTAAACAATGATGGCAAGCCGTGGTCACGTGCTGCATCACCGGTTGATGAGTTGTCCCGCCGATAAGCAAGCCGACATCGCGCCACGTTTCCTCATCATCCAAACCATTCATCGTATGACAAGCGACCACACAGGCCTTGCAGCCGGAACAGCGATCCAGATCGAC
>JAJRTM010000252.1 GCA_024278285.1 Planctomycetota bacterium | reverse complement strand
ATTGTGTTGATGCTTCAACCGGGAAAATCATTTATGAGCAACGTGTCCCAAGAGCCGGTCAAATCTATGCTGCTCCGGTTCTGGCAGATGGGAAAATTCATTACCTGGCACGAAACGGACGTGCGTTTGTGATCGCCGCAGCTCCCCAGTATAAGCTACTGGCTACAAATCAACTCGAAGAAAGAGGACGATTTGACGCCAGTCCTGCAGTCGCAGATAACCGTTTATTTATCCGCTCCAACAAGTACCTTTACTGTATCGACGACAAATAAGTTTTAGCCAGGCAGAATTGTTCAAACGGGGCGAAGAATCTCGACTGCACTTAAATCGTCTCGGCAAATTGTTTCAAAGCCACGTTCTGCTATCACCGTTAAAAACGAAGCGTGCGCACGTCGGCTTGCTAGTAGCAAGCCTTCCTGCAAGCGGTGCAAGCGATCCCGGTATGTTTTGATCGCCTGCGGTGCCAGCAGCAGATCTGCATGTTCTGAAGATTCCACATCGACAAGACGGCGACCACCCATCGCTTCCGGTTTTGCTTCCCAGTCTGCCAGTACCTGAATGAGCCATAATGTACTTGCTTGTGCAGAAAGACGCTTAATCAATTGATCCGGATCAAACGGAAACAGAAAGTCGCTAATCACAATTCGCACCGACTGCGGCTTCAAGAAAAGTCCTCCCTCATTCACAAGTTCTGCCAGTGATTGCTCTCCATCAATCGGAATATCTGTCAGTCGATCCAGCGAATCAATCCCCAGTTTAAGCGGCGGGTGAGCCGAATTGATAAAATGAATCTGCGGTTGTCCTCCCAGCTTTCCTGCCAGTTGAGAGAACAGCGAAGTCAACTGCAGCGCCAGTTTACTTTTGACGCCTTGATGGATCGCCATGGAACGGGATGCATCGAGGATCACTTCGGTTCGCGGGCTGATCTCTTCACGATAAAGGCGGACCATTAAAGAATCGCTGCGGGCATACGCGGCCCAATCGACATGCCTCACGTCATCGCCCGGCAAATACTCGCGATATTCCTGGAACTCGATCGAACTTCCAGTCCCCCGCCCCAGCATTTCGCCACTTCGACCGGCTGTGGGAAGACGTGGAAATCCCAACTGATATTGATCAACCGCTTGCTGAACTTCTGGATCGTTTCGCATGTTGTTCAATCTTTACTGGATCAAGAAAACGCTGAAAACTTGTGAGGGATTCTGGAACTGACAAAGTGAATTTGTATTCTACCATTGTCAGGCACAGTCTAACACTGACCGGAGAAAAGTTGCATTTTCATTGAATTTACCGACGAACTGGTGATCGATTGTAACGAAACTGAGTTATTTTTGGCAGAGTATTTGGATGAAAAACCTCTCGATGAACTACGCGTTGCTGCTCGGGCATGATGGTCTCAAGCCATCAAATAAAGAAACGCATCTTCGGCTTGTTTCTGTTTCGATTGATCGTCAAGAAACTTAAGCAGTGTGTAGAATCCGTACAATGTTTTGATGCGGTGGGTTAACCGTGCTTCGTCTCTTTTGAGCATCCCTTTCCAGTAAACCGGTTCAAACGGATGGTATTCAGATTTAACAACCGGACCAAGTTCCGAAGCCAAATCTGGTAAAAAGAGCCAAAGTTGCAAATGGTGGTGATGGGCTGGCAACGCTTTTATTGCGAGTTCGTGAAAACCAAGATTATCCAATTCGATGATGCCAGCCGCATGATTGATCAGATGCCAAAGCCCTCCAAACCCCTGGCGTCTTACGGTCGCTTCGGAAATTAATGTTGAAATCATTGTTTCCGCCATCTGAGTTAAGTTTCGATAGTTCGGCAGCGGTTCGGCATTTTTCAAAGAGATCTCTTTTTCCGTCAACCAACCTTTTTCTTTACCGAAATAAGCACGCCCTGCATGCGCGTTATCGAAACCGGCAATCAGTTTTCGTATACCGGCCACTATTTTTGGCGTGGCGTATTCTGGATGATCGACTAGCGCCCGCATTGCCAGGGCGGCAAAAATGACGTTATGTCCCGACTGTCTTGTTTTTGAAACATTTTTATTCAGCGATTGAGCAATTGATTCAACAAGATTCTCTTGCGGTTTTTGCTGGGGAAACTTATTGAACAAATCGTTTGGCGTCATTCCGGCTTTGCGAGCATTAAACCAGATCGCTTCTTCTCCCTGAATAATTCGATCCAACTCCCCTTCTACTCCCTGATAAACCCCCTCGGGCAACTCGCTGTGATCTTCCCCGAAAAAATACCCCGCAACAACCGCTGCCCCAAGGTGTCCAGACAAGCCCCCTGCACGATGAGCATTCGCCAAACCGCAGATTCCCTGATAAAGGTAGTCAAATTCGATCATCATTATCCCCGCTCTCTATCGTCAACGTTGCTTTGAATTATCTGTCTATCGTACTCCATTCAACGCCCCGACAAAGAGAAAAATGTTGAAATCCCTGAAGTTCACAATGAATGAATTGTTTGTGTCAGGGAGGTTTTGTATGCTTGTTATTGAAATTCTTTGATGAAATATATGGCCTGTTGTTTGATCCATTGAAAGGTTAACCATGAGTTACAATCGCCGTCAGTTTTTGCAGGTTGGTGCCTCCGCGTTTGCAGGAATGTCTGTTGCAACCATTCCCACATTTTCTTTTGCTGCATCTGCTAAGCCAAAAATTCAGGTTTCGCTTGCTCAGTGGTCTTTGCATAAAATGCTTTTTGCAGGAAAAATGGAGCATCTCGATTTTGCTAAAATAACCAAGCAAGAATTCGGTATCGATGGTGTTGAGTACGTCAACCAGTTTTTCAAAGATAAAGCGAAAGACGAAAAATACCTGGGCGAAATGAAAAAACGAGCAGCCGGCGAAGGTGTTACCAGCTTGCTGATTATGATCGATGGCGAAGGCGCACTGGGAGATCCGAATAAGAAAAAACGGCGTGTCGCAGTGGAAAATCATCACAAATGGGTCGATGCGGCTAAGTTTCTTGGTTGCCATTCGATTCGGGTCAATGCGAGAAGCAACGGAACGTACGAAGAACAACTTGAACGGGCAGCCGATGGTTTGCGTCAACTGACCGAGTATGGGGCCCAAAACGATATCAATGTGATCGTTGAAAATCATGGCGGCCTCTCTTCCAATGGGCAATGGCTGGCCAGCGTGATGAAAAAAGTAAATCATCCACGCTGTGGCACACTCCCCGATTTCGGCAACTTTGCGATTGATCGAAAAAAAGGAGAATGGTACGACCGATATAAAGGTGTTAAAGAATTAATGCCGTTTGCTAAGGCTGTCAGCGTAAAAACTTCTGACTTCGATAGTCGACCTTATGTAACGGTGGATACCAAATTCAAGAAAGAAACCGACATTTTGAAGATGATGAAAATTGTCATCGATTGCGGCTACACAGGATTTGCAGGCATCGAATACGAAGGGAGCAAACTCGATGAATTCGAAGGCATTCGACGTTCAAAAGTCATGCTGGACGCGGTCCTGAAAAAACTGCTCTAAGCGGGTAGCGGGTAATGTACGCTGCTTTCAAGCGAAAGATTTTGCGAACTGACAGGCAGGGTGCATTGAAACGCCCCCTGCCTTTTTCAATACCGGTTTCCTGTTCAATAATGGCGATTGATAAAATCGTTTTGAATCCAGAGTAATTTCTGGAAAGCTCGTTGCACTTTCAATTCCTGCTCTGCTTCAAGTCCGAATCCTGCGATTGTTTGAATCAGAATATCTGCCAACAGTCCCATCAAGGCGTTCATCTGGACCAGCGGAACATCAAGCTCTTTGCTTCCTGCTTCGGGAGTGTGCATTTTGCCAACAATGTTGAGATAGGTCGCAATTTTTTCGTTGTAAGCATGTCCGAGCAGGTTCATTAAATACCGCTGCAAATGCTCTTTGCGAAATTTGATTTGGGGATCATTCAAGTCCAGATCAGCGACCGATTTCGGTACTTCTCCTTCGTAACCGTGTTCTCTGGGGATAAAGTGCCGGGCGGTTGCATCGTATTGCAGCATTTTTTCGTAAGTTCCTTCTACAATTTGAGGAACCAACGGAGCGAAATTACCAATTACGCTGCGTATCGCAGTCACATCTTCTTCACCAAAACCGATGAATTCAGCCAGGTAGTTGTAACGATAGACGATATCCTCTTCCAATTTCGATTCGTCAATAGACTTCATGCTTCTCAATTTCTTTCATGTTCTAAAATCTGATGTGGCCACCTAATAAAGGGAACCTCTATTCATTCAAATAATGTCTGTTTATAACGCAGGGTAGACATTCTTGCCTGGCTTTAATAAGGCCTTCTCAAGCGAAACAGACAGGAATGTCTGTGCTCCCTTTTGAATGAAAAGAGATCCCTAAAAACATTGTAGAAAGTTTCCCGCATGTAAACAGGTAGCAGGAATGATAGATTTCTAATTTTTTCACTGTAAAACTAAAAATAAAATTCTAAATTATTAATAATGTGCCAAAAGGAGCATAATTGGACATTGACGTCCATATTGTTTTCCCTTATGATATAAACCGATTTTGTTCCTTCAATTCGTGCCATGCGTTTTGTCAGGGGTCGTCAAATAAACTGGACTAGAAAACTGGGAGATTATCGATGTTTTGTAATCAATGCGAACAGACAGCAAACGGCACCGGCTGCGTCGATATCGGCGTGTGCGGAAAAGATGAAGATATGCAGTCTCTCCAGGAGATTATCCTGTACGGCTTAAAAGGGTTGGCTGCCTACAAGAATCATGCCCGGCGTTTGGGACAAGTCGATACAGAGGTAGATGAGTTTATCGAAGAGGCATTATTCGCCACGATGACGAACGTCAACTTCGATATAGAGACTCTTCTGGAAATTGTCCTGGATTGCGGCAAGCACAATTTGCGAGTGATGGAGATGCTCGATAAAGGGCATTGCGAACGGCTCGGGACTCCCGAACCGACAACCGTTTACGAAGGAACCAAAGAAGGCCCCGGTATTTTGGTCACTGGTCACGATATGGTCGATATCGCTGACCTGCTGGAGCAAGCCAAAGATGCTGGCGTGAATGTTTATACGCATGGCGAAATGCTCCCGGCACATAGTTATCCCAAACTGAAAGCTTATCCCCATTTGGTTGGGCATTACGGAACCGCCTGGCAAAACCAGCATCTTGAATTCACTCAGTTTACCGGGCCAATCGTCGCGACGACAAACTGCGTACTCATTCCTTGGGAAACGTATAAAGATCGCTTATTCACAACTCGCTTTACCGCGGTTCCCGGAGGCACTCGGCTAAAAACGAACGACTTTTCACAAGTGATCGAAATGGCCAAGCAATGTGCACCGCTTCCTGAAAATAAAGTGAAGGAATCGACAATCGGTTTCCATCACAGCGTTATTTTGGGGCTTGCCGATAAAATTGTAGATGCTGTCAAATCGGGAGAAATTAAACACTTCTACCTGGTAGGCGGATGTGATGGAGCAGAAGCGGGACGAAACTACTTTACTAAAGTAGGCGAAAACGCTCCCCAGGATTCAATTATTCTGACACTTGGCTGTGGAAAATTCCGTCTTCGCGATCACGATTACGGCACCGTTGCAGGTCTGCCACGCTTCCTTGATATGGGGCAATGCAACGATGCTTACGGTGCCATTCAAGTTGCGTTGGGATTGGCGAACGCATTCGATTGTGGCGTGAATGACCTGCCGTTGACAATGGTAATTTCCTGGTTCGAGCAGAAAGCAGTGGCTGTTTTACTGACACTGCTTTATCTGGGAGTTCAAGGGATTCGCATTGGTCCAGAAGCACCTGCCTTTGTTACGCCTAACGTCTTCAAAATTCTGCAAGATAAATTCGATCTGAAAATTACCGAAGCAGAACCTCCCAAAGAACTGTTTGAATTGGCAGGTGCCTAATAAACCTGTTCTGAATAAAACCTAAATCGATAAGCCCGGCTCCGTTCCATTGAAAAAACGAGCCGGGCTTTTTTTCTGTATGCAAGACAGCATGCTCTTACAAGACAGACAAGAATGTCTGTGCTCCTTTTGGATAAATAGAGGCTCCCCTAATAGAATCGAAGTTTGAACAGAACCTTGCTATATTGATAGATGTTCAATAAACATCTTTAACCCACTGAGCAGCGTAATGAACATCTCTATTGAAAAACTGATCGAATGCGGATTGCCTCGCCGCGGTGCAGGAAAATGGATCGCGCAACTTCAGGAACTGGGAATTATTGCTGATGAATCTGCTCGCTGGAAAACAATAGCCTCACAGCTTCTGACTCCGGATATTCCTTTCTCCATTCATGAATTACTTTATGAACAGAACTACAAAAAGCAGCGTAAAGAACAACTCCCCTGTCCCGCCTGGATTCCCAGTGTTGATGAAATCCAGAAAACACATCTTGGCGAGTGGATAAAAAAAGAGGGTTTCTCTTGTT
>JAJRTM010000021.1 GCA_024278285.1 Planctomycetota bacterium | reverse complement strand
TAAACCGCTGACCTTTTCCCCATTTACATAAGTGCCGTTTCTGCTTCCCAGATCTTCGATGACATAAGAATCGCCCTGACGCATCATCCGGGCATGCTGCCGACTGATGACAGCGTTTTCCAGAACGACTTCGCAACTTGGGTGCCTGCCCAGCACTAACCGATCCGAAACAAGTTCGTGGAGTTCGCCGATGCGACTGCCTTGTACAACACGCAAAAAAGCCACGCGCACAACACCTTGTTTGAAGTTGACAAAACTCGAAAGCAAGTCAGCTCCACTATGGCCTGAACACTTTCGAGTATAGAACATCAGTCATCTGGCGACCACTGATACATGTTTATCTGACAAAACCTAACTCTATTGTCTCTATCAGGTTACACAGATAATTCAGCAAAGTCCATAGCACAGGGTGTCCCAACTTGTTTTAGATCTCTTCCAAGGATCAAGCTGTATTCTTTGATTCAAGTTGAAATGTTGCACAAAAGTGGCAGGATATTCTTGAAAGCCACGGATGAACACAGATTTCCACGGATGTTAGAGATCAGTCAGGTTTTACCTACCCAGGATATCTTTTCAAAAACAAGAGAGATAAATAAAATTTGGCTTACGCCGTTCAGCATTCCATCTGTGAAAATCCGTGTTCATCCGTGGCTAATACTTTTTGGTTCCGGCTACGCTGGATTCGGCTTAATCGAATTTCTTTTTCAGCAGGTTATCGAGATACGCTTTTGTCTTCGGATCGGTTGCGGGAAAACCGTCTGCTTTGTGAGGTTGCCCGAGAGCTTTTCTGATGACGTTGTGCATTAAATAACGGCCCGTATTCAACTTCATGTGGATGGCGTCGCGGTAGATATCTTCGATCTTTGTAAAAGGTGCTTTCCCGGCCTGAATATCTTGCTGAATCTGATGCAGGTAGTTCATCGCGTTGGTGGAACGGATCGAGCGATGGGGAAACTTTTCTCGCAGGCGTTTCAGTAATTCGTTGTAGTAGGCGTTGCTGTGTGTCGGCTTGCCTGCGGGGTCGGCATCGTTCCATTCCTCAACAAGAGATTTGTACGTCGCCCATCCTGTATGAATAAGCACGGCTGCTTTTTCTTGCATGGAAATCCATTTGGAAATCACTTCAACATCTTCGTCAATATTCGTGCCATAGTGGGGTTGGAAACAGATGGTATCAAACTGCGTGGTTCGCAGCGCCAAGGGCCAAATTCGGGAACTGTCAACGCAGGGCGATTCGGGATGATCGAAAATATATTTCTGACTTTTCCCACAATCAACATGCCAAAGAACATGTCCATCCAGTAGCGGCGGGATGGTATCCCAGGTGAGGGAATTGCCGATGAAATAAATTTGCTTTTGTGCGGGAAGAACAACATTCTGTTTCACGGAGATGTTTTTTTCGGGCGTGGCATTGTAACGAACCGGCGGCGTTTTTTCGTTCGCCAAATCCCAGCGGTTACCGATGACATCATTTTTTCCTGCCTTGTGAAACCGTAATGGCGAACGGTCTATTCTGCGGATCGTGTTGTTACGAATGGTGAAGCCAGTTGTTCCTTCATCAAGAAACATGCCATTCGATTCGGCTCGTCCCGCATTGAGTGGCACATCGGAAATGATATTGTTTTCGATGATGCTACCCGGTTGTCGCCCCAGTGTGTAAATGCCGCCGCCATCGCTGAGGACTTGCATCACGAATTCGATTTTATTGCCTCGGATAATATTTTCACCAGCCGGGCTTGGCGTTTGGCTCCAAATCCATCCCAATGAAATTCCGGTGTAAGGTGTATCATGAATATTATTACTGAGAATCTTCAACTGCTTATTCAACGCAGCCCAGATGCCGACAGAACCAGGTAGCATCTCGCCACAAAAACTGATCTCGCAACGCTGCACTGTATTACCTGTTGAAATTTGCTGCGGTGCAGACTGATACCACACCTTGCCATCCACATGGCGGGAATTGTCTTCTCCCAGATTGATGCCGTTCCCGCCAACATGCTGAATTTTGCAATGCTTGATACTGCAAGATTTTGTTCGACCAGCGAGCCAAACTGCGGTTCCTCCCAACGCCTGGAATGTGCATCGCAGAAGTTGGCAACCTTCCGCCCTTTCAATTTTCACCGCTGCCAAAAGCATCGGGCGATTTTTTGTCAGGCGATTTCCCTGGGCATCGCGTGGTTCGTGCATCGTGGCTTGTGCTCCCGCAACACCGCCTGCAGGCATGGGGAATCTGGTGCCGGTGAAGGTGATGCCTTCAATCGTCAAGTTTTGAAGAAGAGTGTTCTGCGTTCCCGAAGCAACAAGAATTTCCATCAACCGAGGAAGAACCAAACGCGGAGGCTGTTGATCTGTCTTCGATGCAACGACAACGATCTGTTCCGTTTTGTAATCGATGTACCATTCGCCGGGCAAATCTGCAAAACTGGGGTGACCTTCGAGCCAGTAGCGGGGCTGTTTTTCAAAATGATCGATGGCATAATGCCGAGCCGAACATCCAATCGGACCAACGGTACGTAATTCTCGCGATTCTTTTTGATACGAAGCAATCGGCAGCCGACTGCTTGACCAATCGTGCATAAATATCAAGTCGCAAGGTGCAGCATCCAAGTCGAAACCGCTTGGCAAATCACCTTTCGAAACAATAAAGCCGCTGCGTCTGTCTGCCAGTGATTTTTCAATCCGCAGATATCCATGATTCGGATACCGGGCAGCGTTTTGCAGCTTCTGGTTGATGATCAATGTCCGGGGAGCAACCCGTTCCTTCCAACCTGCGGGAAGTTGATATCGCCAGTTCCCCTGGGAATCGCGTTTTCCTGTTTCGAGAAGTTGCCCTCCGGAAAAGACGACCTGCTCGTTTGCTTTTGCAATCGATTTGAGTTGAAGACCTTCGCCAACAAGTTCGGGTGTCAATTCAATCGTTTGTTCAAAGTGATAAAATCCAGCCGGGATTTCCAATGTGATCGAACTATTGTCTCCCTGCTGACGCAATTTATTTAATCGCGAAAGGGCATCGAGAAAGCCAGCGGCATTATTATCAGTAACAGTTAACTTTTCCGAACTGTCCGAAGCTTGTCCACCAATTACCTGTGATGGCTGTAATGAAACAATGAAAACAAGAAGGAGTAACGAAAGGAATTTCGAGCAGGCAAGAGATTTCATGTTCAACCTCGTCGTGAGTTGTTACAGGCGGGACAGAAGAGGGGGATCAAACAGCGTTTACTGTTCACGCATTTTAAGATCATCGCGTCCAGTTTTGCAACAAAAGAAGGGTACTTAATCCTTGCCTGGAGATAATTTGATGAGTCGGTTTTCAGATAAATCTGCCAGATAGAGTTTGCGATCAGGGAATAGTTCTTGTAACTGTTCGATTGAATATTTTTCGGGCAGCCAATGCGCCCTTAATATTTTGCTGTTTAATTCGGGCGAATTGATAACAAAATCGAGATGCAAATCGTCTGGTTTTTTCTTGATGAAAACGACAGCTTTCTGTGTGATGTGACGTTCGAGTAACTGATTAAATGCTGCGTGTTGTTCGCGGGCGAATTTCACTTCGCTGATTCCTGCTGACATGCTTGAATTCCAGAACGGTTCGAATGTGGTGTAGGAAATCATCAGCGAAATCAAAGGCAACCCAATCCACCAAACCGCGGTCCAATGTCGTTCTCTGATTCTGGCATTGTAAGTAAGTAATTGTGTACTGCGGGCAAATATTAAAATGAGAAGCGGAGCCGATTCAAACACGTAATGCCAGTGCATAATGCCTTCGTACCAGTACGGAATATGCACCAGATGCAAACAAACGATGGCTGCCAAAATTGCCCACCACTGCCTGCGGTCCTTTTGTCCGATCACGCAAAAGAAAACGATTCCTGCCAAAGTTGGAATGATGCCGAGTGTCCATTGACTGCTCGCGATCAAACGATGCTTTTCGTTTTTAATCGCCAGCGTCGGCGTTAACTCTTCAGCCCAGCGGTCATAATGTTCGATAATCGGAAGCGGTTCGCCTGCCTGTTGATGTTCTGCGATCCATTTTTCGCCGCGGGATCGATTATGAAATCCGTATTGATGTCTCGGCGTGTGCAATTTTGTGTATTGCTCGTAAGGAGTTACCAGCGCGTTCCCCGTAATTTTTAAGTTATAGGGGAGCAGTAGCAGTAACCCGATAAAAATAGGACTGCCGATTGCCAGCAGTTGCTTCACTTTTTGAATTGGCTTCCACTGTTTTGTTCGCAATACCGAAACCCAATACCAGATGCCGTAAGGTAAGCCGATACCGAACGCAGTCATCGGTCGGCAATACATCGCAAAAATCAATCCCACACCAGCCAGGAACGCATGACGGCACTGCCTGCGAATCGACCAGCGG
>JAJRTM010000251.1 GCA_024278285.1 Planctomycetota bacterium | reverse complement strand
TTCTCTCAGAAACATACGGCGTGATGGTTTATCAGGAACAGGTGATGCGGATTCTTAACCGTGTCGGAGGGATCGAACTTTCTTCTGCGTATCGATGTATTAAAGCGATCAGTAAAAAGAAGCTGGAGATGATCGCGGTCTTCCACGATCAGTTTATTGAAGGTTCCCAGGAACAGGGAATGGAAATAAAAGTTGCACAAACTTTGTGGGAACTGATCGAAAAGTTTGCGGGCTACGGTTTTAATAAATCGCACAGTACCGCTTATGGAGCGATTGCGTACCAAACGGCTTATCTGAAAGCGCACTATCCGCCCGAGTTCATGGCGGCACTACTTTCTTGCGGCATGGAAAGTTCTGATCGCATTTCAGAACATACCGACGATTGCAGGCGGATGAAAATTGATATCCTGCCGCCCGATGTCAACATGTCGCATGTTGAATTCAAAGTCGTGGGCGATGCGGTCTCGTTTGGAATGGCGGCCATCAAAGGGATTGGGGAACATGTCGTGCTGGCGATTGTCGCAGAGCGTGAAGAGAACGGCGCGTTCAAAAATATTTTTGAACTTTGTGAACGAGTCGACACGAAAGTTCTTACCAAAGGCATTCTGGAAATTCTGATTAAAGCCGGCGCACTCGATATTTTCGGACCGAACCGCGAACAACATACCATGTGTGTGGAAATGGCTACCCAGATGGCTGCCCGCAAATTCAAAGATAAACAACGCGGACAGCGCAGTTTGTTTGGCGGCGGTGGCGACAGCGACAAAAGTGACGAACTGCTTCCCGTCATTCCCGAAGCAGCTGATTGGTCGCACGGGCAGAAGTTGACTTTCGAAAAAGAAATATTCGGTTTCTATTTAACATCACACCCGCTGGCAGAATTTGCAGACCAACTCGCACCGCTTGTTTCGCACACCACGAAAGACCTGGCGGAAATTGATGATGGTACCGATGTGCTGATCGGCGGAATGATTGGAGCGATTAAAAAAGCGACCACGAAAAAACCGTCACGCAATGGAAACAGCAAGTATGTCAATTTCGATCTGGAAGATGCCAACGGCATTATCCGCTGTATTTTATGGCCGGACGATTTTGCGCGTTATCAGGAAATGGTCGTTTCAGATGAAATCTGCATCATCCAGGGGCGTGTTGATCGCAGAGGACGCGAGCCGAATATTGTTGTCAATAAATTTCTGACGATCGAAGCGGCTGAAAAGCAGATGACGCAACACCTGGCGATCAAATTTCGACACGGCTTCCATACCGAAGAAGATATGAAAAAAGTCCGCAGAATCCTCGAAAGATATCCCGGCAAAACAAGCATCGTGATTGTGATTGAAACCCCGGACCCGGAAAGTTCCGAGTTCCATTATCGCAGCACACTCACTGCGCCAACGCTTGGTGTTTCCGTCAGCGAAAATTTGCGGAAAAATCTGGATGAAACACTCGGCAGAATGAATTACCGCGTTCATGTTTCCGCCCCGAAAAAAAAACGAAACGCCGGCTAAGAGGAGGGCGTTTAATTCAGAGGTTCGTCGTATCGAAAAAAAAGCACCTTCAAAAATGAAGGTGCTTTGTCTTATTCGATTCGCAATGGATTATTTTGCGGAAACCTTGAAGGCTTTCTTGAAAGCTTCTTTGCCGAAGATGAAATCGACTTGAGCATCGCCTTCTTTGCCTTCTGCTTTTCCTTTGCAGTTGTTGCAGCAGAAGCAAACTTTTGCACCAGCTACAGTAATGACTGTAGAACCATCCAATTTACTGCCTGTTAATGGGCAGCATTTTTGTTTGGCTTGCTTGGTGGCTACCAATTGTGCATTGGCGCGAGCGGCAAACTTGGCAGGATCTTTGCTGAATGCTTTTTTGCAATTGCCACAGCACAGGTAAACTGTTGCCCCATTGTACTCAACAGACTGACCGGCAACAGCAGGTTTGGTTTTAGAGACAGGACATTTTGCGTTGGATAGATCAATATCGGCAGCATTGGCAGAAACAGACAACAAGCTCATCATAGCCAGACTCAAAAAAACACGACGTAACATGGGGGAAGCTCCTTTGGTAAGAACAATCAGGGTAGGTTGGAAAGCACAGGTGGCTTTCACGTCGACAATTTACGATACTTCTCACAGGCAACTCATTCAAGCAACTCATTCCACTATTACAAACGATTTAGAGAATCGATTCAAACAGGATGTAGGCATCCAATAATGCCTGTGAGATGACAATTTCACTTTAACTCGTTGTGATACAGAGAATCTGTTAGCTTACTCACACTTTTAAGAAATTTATTTTTAGTTAAAATTGGTAAAGAATCTCAGGCATTAAAATAAGGCAAGGCATGGCAACTACTTCCGTCGGCCCGATTGCGGGGAGTGTTCAACAGTCGCAGAATCAATCGGCGCTCCTTGGCTCTTCCGGGGCAATCAGTATTCACTGGCTTATTTCGCTGCGATGGGTTGCGGTACTGGGACAACTGTTTGTTGTGCTTAGCGTGAATTATCTGTTTGAAGTGCCGCTGGAATTATCGCCGTTACTAATCGCAATGAGCGTCGCTGCATTGAGCAATCTGTTTTTAACGATGTGGTATTTTCGTTACCGTAAGTCAATGGAACAGTTAGGTCATTCACGTTTATGGCCCACGGTTTTTGCAGTGGTGATGGCGATCGATTTACTGCTGTTAACGGGAATGCTTTATTTCAGCGGGGGGCCCAGTAATCCATTCTGGATATTTTATTTTGTCAATCTATGCCTGGTCGGAATTGAACTGGCTGCCTGGATTGCCTGGTGTTTGAATCTTCTTGCCGTTTGCTGCTTCGCTTTTTTGTTGTACGATCACCATCCGCTACAGGTCGATGTATTGCGGGAATACCTTCCGAGTATTCGAGAAACCGGAGAAATTACGTTGGCACATAGCGGGGTGCTTTGTGCGTTTATCACCTGTGCTTCGGTCATCATCTTTTTTTCAACCCTGATCACAACGAAATTGCGAACTCGGGAAATAAAGATTCGCGATTTGGAAGCGAAGCGAATTCGTGGTGAAAAGCTGGAGGCACTCGGCACTTTGGCAGCCGGGGCAGCTCACGAATTATCGACACCTTTGGG
>JAJRTM010000250.1 GCA_024278285.1 Planctomycetota bacterium | reverse complement strand
TGATCGACTTTCCTCGCTTGTTTGCGGGATCGGAAGGAACATTGGGATTGTGTACCGAAGTTGTACTTCAAACAACTCCCATCCCCGCTGAGCGTGATGTTCTTTTGGTGTTGTTTTCGCAATTCGACCAGGCGTTGCAGGCGTTACCTTCCATTCTCAATTTCGAACCTGCTGCGTGCGATCTGCTGGATCGTCGATTGCTGACGTTGTCGCGGGAATCTTCCAGCAAGTACGAGCAGATTATTCCTGCCAGTGCAGAAGCAGCAATGATCATCGAATTTGTAGACACCAGCCGCGATGACCTTTTACGTCGAGCGAACAGATTCAAGCATTTTCTTCAGACAGAACATGCGGGTTGCTCTGTTGGAATTCATGCTTGCGGGGAACTGGAATCTGCGGCATTATGGAAGTTGCCCCAGCAGGTGGTCCCGTTACTGGCTCGCATTCAAGGGATTGCCCGCCCGGTTCCTTTTGTAGAAGACATTGTTGTCCCGCCACAATCTTTGGGGAAATTTCTGCCCCAGGCACAACGAGTGCTGCAACGGCATCAAGTAACGGCATCGCTTTACGCGCACGCTGGAAGTGGCCAACTGCATCTTCGTCCTTTTTTAGAAATGCCACGTCAAGAAACCAAAACTTTTTACGAATCGCTGGCTCGCGACCTCTACCGTGTTGTCGCCGAGTTTGGCGGTTCCATCTCTGGAGAGCATGGCGATGGCTTGTCCCGAACAGCTTTCATCCGTACGCAATACGGTCCACTTTACCGTCTGTTTCAGCAAATTAAACAACTGTTCGATCCAAAAGGAATTCTCAATCCGAATAAAATCGTCAGCAGTGACCCTCATCTGACCATTCGAAACCTGCGCCCCGATGGCGAACTGATTCACCTTTCTGCACCGACACAGCATCAACTGCAATGGTCCAGCCAGCAACTCTTGGAATCGGCCGGTTTATGTAACGGCTGTGGACAATGCAAAGCGATTTCAAGCTCCAGCCGCATGTGTCCTTTTTCCCGCATTGAAAAAACTGAGTACACTTCCCCACGCTCCAAAGCAAATTTACTTCGCTCTTATCTTGCTGCTGAATCAGATTCTTCCCAGGAAGATGACTTCACACAGCTTGCCCAATTGTCGCCTGCTGAGGTGCTCGATACCTGCTTCAATTGCAAGCAATGTCAAATCGATTGCCCGAGCCATGTCGATATCCCCCACCTTTGGCTCGAAGCAAAAGCGGCAGATGTGCTGGCCAATGGACTGAATCGATCTGACTGGGTGCTAAGCAGAATCGCCACTGTCGCAGGATTACTCTGGCGATTTTCCTGGCTTGTCAACCCGATTCTGCAGAGCCGACCGGGGCGTTGGCTTCTGGAAAAAACGGTTGGCATCGATTCACGACGCACTCTTCCCGCCTTTGCCCGCAAGCCCTTTCTGCTACAACTAAAAGGAAATTCTGAAAATATTGCTGAGTCGCCCGATGCAGAATCTTATTCTTCTCCGGAAAAAGCCCCGATACTCTTTATCGATTACTTCGTAAACTATCACGCCCCCGAAGTTGCTGCTGCGCTCACCGCGATACTGGAATATAATCATATTCCTTATCTGATCCCGCTCGATCAAGACGTCTCTGGAATGAGCATGGTCAGCGTAGGCGATCTAAGCACAGCAAAAGAAATTGCGGAAAATAATGTCCGAATTCTTGGGCCTTATGCACGGGAAGGGCATCGAATTGTCTGCATTGAACCTTCCTCTGCTTTATGCCTGTCCAAAGAATACCCACTCCTGTTGGATCATCCCGACCTCGAAGCGATTTCTCAAATGACCTGTGAAGCAGGCGCGTATCTTTTAGAAAAACAAACCGAGGGTCTGCTCAAAACAGACTTCAAAGAACTACAAGGACAAATTGGTTACCACGAACCATGCCATCAACGCCTACTCGCTCCCCAGCAACCATTTCCACAATTACTGAAAATGATTCCCGGCCTGGATGTGATGCCCATCGAAAAAGGATGCAGCGGCATGGCTGGACATTTTGGGTTCACGAAAAAGAACTACGAAAAATCGATTCAAATCGGTAAAGAATTAATGGAAGCCGTCGTTCACGAAAACCTCACCATGGCTACTACCGAATGCTCTGCCTGCAAGTTGCAAATGGAACATAACAACCGTAAAACAATACTGCATCCCTTACTCATCATCGCTGCCGGGTACGGATTGATTCCCATTCCGGCTAGCGAAATTTCCTCGTAAACAAATTCGGAAACAATGTCTGATCCTATTCAAATTACGGTCCTCTGCTTTGCCGGCCTGAAAGAAAAAATCGGGACATCAAAGTTCTCTTTTTCTTTGCCTGTAAATTCTAGCTGCGCCAATTTCAAACAGCGATTGGTAACGGCTCATCCAGAGGCCAAGGTTTATTCATCGCATTTGCTTGTCGCCAGAAACGGCAGCTATCTGAATGATTCCGACATCATCAACAACCAGGACGAACTCGCCTGCTTTCCCCCCGTCAGCGGAGGATAATTTCATGCCCTCGAATACAAATTCTTCACCAGAAAACGGTGCCAATGCCATTCAACTGAGCATCACCGAGCAACCAATCGACTACAATGCACTTACCGAATCTGTCCGTTCAAATTTATGTGGAGCAGTCGTCCTGTTTCTGGGAACTGTTCGAGAAGTGACCGGCGACAAAAAAACGAGCTCTCTGGAATACGAAGCTTACGAGGAAATGGCGCTCATCGAATTACGACGTCTTATCGAAACCGCAATGCAAAAATGGCCTGTCAAAAAAGTGAGTATCACGCATCGTGTCGGCTATCTCGATTTGGGAGAAATTGCCATCGGTATCGCGATCAGTACGCCGCACCGCAAAGAAGGTTTTGAAGCGGCTCAATATTTAATGAGCCAGATTAAAGAAACAGTCCCCATCTGGAAAAAAGAAAACTGGACCGATGGTTCGACTGACTGGGTGCATCCCGAAAAATGATGTGCAAATATGAAAACATTAATCGAGAGTTCAGCAATGTCGGAACATAGCGGCGAAGTGATTTTGCTCGGCACCGGAACAAGCCATGGCGTGCCTGTTGTCGGGTGCAAGTGTCCGATTTGTTTATCAGATAACCCAAAAAACAATCGAACACGCAGCAGCATTCTCGTTCGCGCCCCGCAAGGGAACTTTGTGATTGACACCACGCCGGAATTGCGAATTCAGCTACTGCGAGAAGCCGTCGATCTTGTTCACGCAGCCGTTTTTACTCATGCGCATGCCGATCATATTTACGGCCTTGATGACTTGCGGCAATTCGGTCATCTGCTTGATCGTGATATTCCGCTGTACTGCGAAAATAATGTCGAACAGCAACTACGACAAGCATTCGCTTACGCTTTTGCACCAGTACCAGCGAACAGAAAACGAGGCGCGATTCCACGATTTGAATTCCAAACAGTGACAACGAACCCTTTTCATTTGCTCGGATTGCCCATCCAACCAATTCGCTTACTGCATGGCAAACTTCCGATTTTCGGATATCGATTTGCCAACATCGCTTATTGTACCGATGTCGGCGAAATACCTGAAGAAAGCTGGCCGTTATTGGAAAACCTGGATGTTCTTATTCTCGATGCGTTACGTTACCGGGATCATCCGACACATTTCAATATTGCCCAGGCAATTGAAGTCGTCGAAAAGGTTCGCCCCAGGAAAGCTTACTTCACGCACATATCGCACGACATCGAACACGAGAAAGCAAGTCAGTCTCTGCCCGAAAATATCGCCTTCGCCTGGGACGGTTTACGAATTCCCTTTTCGTATTAGTAAACATCGGTCAAACAATAATTATCGTATCTATGAGTCGTAGGATGGCGTGCTTGCACCCATCAAATGTGGCCTCCATCGCAATCGTTTAACGGCAATACCGTTCAATTATTCATAACTACTGTCTGTGCAAAGGTTTTCTTCAATGGGGGACGCTTTCTGTGTTCGGGGCGGCATTTGTTCCAGCGGGACATTTTTCGTTTGATCACTCGCGGATTGA
>JAJRTM010000249.1 GCA_024278285.1 Planctomycetota bacterium | reverse complement strand
TCCTCTCCCCTCACCAACAAAGACAAAGTCCGGATTTGCCCACCTCTCTACCGGGTGTCGGTCACCAGCTCATCGTGAGAGTCCGACACCCGGCTCCGACGAAGGCAAATCCTCCAAGGACGATCGAAGGGAGCAAATTCCCAACGTTCACTAACCCGTACCAGCGCCCACAAACTTTGGGGAACTTCAGTATTTAGACTACGGACTGTCGTGTGAATTGCTTAGAAAAGAATTGAATCAGCGTATGGAAAAGCATCCCGTCAAACCCCCGCAAATCGAACAGGCAATCAGGGCGATAAAAGCGAAATATGAGATCGGCAAATCGATTTTAAAACAGTGCGGTCCGAAATCGAGTGGAGGTGAGATTGTCAACCTGGCAGAAAAGTATCATATCAATCGGGATACTGCTCAAAAGCTGCGTGCCATGGCGATACGGGGAACCGGCTATACCGATAAAGAACTTGAGAGATGGTATCATCAGTTTCGCCAGGCGGGATTTGCCCTGACGATCAGCCATTTTGTCAAACTGATCAGTGTTCCCAAGGGGAAAGATCGAGATGATCTGACCAGACGGGCAATCAGCGACCACTGGAGCAGTCACAGGTTTCAAGCTGAGATTGTGAAGCGACTGGGACGCAGGCAGAGCGGTGGCAGAAAGCCGGGTGTTGTTATCGATGATCAATTTGAAGAGGAATTAAGCCGAAAACTCTGGTCATGGGAACGGTGGCTGAAAAGCCATCTGGAGGCGATTGAAGCAATCTGTTGCTCAGATTCACCCGATGTCGATGTTCCAGTTAAGGCTGAACTGCTTAAAGAGGTAAAATCACTGCATCGAAAAATCAGTAAACTGCACGATTCACTAACTGCAGGCCCGTAGTTACCAGCAGCGAGTTGTCATTCCCGTGAGGAGAGAGAGAATCGGATCCGATTGCTTTTGAAAACCGGTTTTGTGCAGAGCTATCTTGCTACAAGCTTCATGGTTTCCCCGTGGGATGTGTTAATTTATAAAACGATTTACTTTTGATGCCTGCTTATTGGCAGCCGGGTTCATAATCCCAAAGGGCGCGGATGGCGTTGGAATCGTGAAGTGAAAAAGTCTGCGTTTTCTGACCGTTGTTTACCCTCCCGTTTTTGCTCATTCCACTGACCATACATCGCATTAAAAGCAATCCAACGGCAAATGAGTGTTATATCCAGATAATCTTCAAAGTCTGGCCCTTCTACGCGAGCCATCCAACTGAAGACACGATGCACGCGAATGGCAGTCGGGTGCCCTTCCTGTTGACCGTTCAAAATTTCCTTGATTGGTTTCCAGCGACGGCGTAAATCTCGAACACTCAATGAAGTCATCTTTGCTGTTTTCATTTTTCTTCCTCGTTGCTAACGGGTATTTCGTCTCGTTTTGCGTAACTTTCAAAAGTTTCCGTTTGGTGACGACTGGAAAAACAAATCAACCTGATGGGTTCTAAAAAACGCAGATCAAGTTGAAATTGAGATCATTAAGCACGTACACTCAGTGGACAGACTAGCCGGTGCTGTGACAGTTTTCCATCTATTCTCTTTTCCAAGCTCTTGGAAGCCTGCAAAATGTCTAAAACAGCACAAAAAAAGAGGATTCCAAGGAAGAAAAGTTAAATTCACAGCAGAAACGTGTCACTATTTTATGGCAGAAGATGCAGCTGTTGGTGTACTGATGAAACTATTTCTTATCCCTGCCGGTTGATTTCTGATCGCCTGGTTACCTATTATTTTAAATTCCGGAAATAAAATATAGGTGCTGTAGATAGCGAAATTGCTCTTTGAGTGATCGCTCTCAGGAGCAACCCATTGCATTTACGGGATCACAGAACTCCCAACCTGCTCCCGGCTCACACTTTTGGGCGACCAACTACTGGTTCAGTACAGTTTAGTCGAGGCAAGCAGAGTGTGTGGCAAGGTATCAGCAAACAGCCCCTGCGAGGCCTTCCTTGCTTGCTCGCCCCTCATTACGGGGCAAAGCGCCTGCTTTTGCCAATGGCAAGCGTTACTGATATTCCTACAATTCCCGGGGAATTATTCGCCAAATTCCAAACAGGATTTTATTCAGACCCACGAGACGCTGCATTCAAGGCGTTAGGGGTGGAATGATGATGGATTACCTTGAATTCATTGTGAAGGCAGAGAACGCGGCTAAGAAAAGTCTCAACCACCCGCCAGCCACTCTTCGCGAAGTTCGACTCGCTGGAGAGCATTCATTTGCAGGAGACGTGCCGTTGCTCTACCGGTTGGAGTTTTGCCGATGATTTCTCCACCGTGTAGCTGAAAGTGGTTGTTCCAATCATCCTGTCTCGGGTTGAACAGCGGGACTAAATCTCTGGTCTGCGGATCAATGCTCGACAGGTTCGTCCCCTTGTAAGCGTTGCATCGATTGCACGCTAATGCCAGTGAATCGGGATCATCAATTTCATCGTCAAGATGTTGTTTGGCGATAATGTGCTCGATATGGAAAGTAAGCAGTGGGCTTGCCTCTTGCGGAAGCAGGCAGTATTCACAACGCTCACCTGCACGCTGACGAACAAGATTACGTGTAGCGGTGTCCATACTACGATGCGTGTCCCTTTAAGATGCACTTCGAGTCAAGATGCGTCGAGCCTTCAGTTGCAAAATGGCAACAAGGTCGGCTGCATCAATCAGAGCTTTGTACTCGGCATCTTCCTCGGGAGTAATCGTCCCCTCATTCGCTTTTTTTGCGAGATCATCAACGTGGGCTTGCAGCTCTGTATCTGGTCTCATATCAACAAACAAACGAGCCATTTCCGGCGTTAATGCGTCGGTGACCGGTTCCAGAATACGATTGAGATAGGTTGCTGTTGACATGACAGAATTATACCACACTCTCTACGAAAGTAAAATATTCATCTTCAATTATCCTGAATCCGTATCAATCCCAGGTGGGGACACTTTTACGCACAAGTGGGCCCTCTTTTCTGCGCACATATCCAAATGGGCTTTAACAAACATGCCGGATATGGCCTCGTTGAACAGTTGACAGGTTGGAACAGCTAAATTTTTGGCAAAAACCTGTCATTATTATATGAGGGAACGCTTAGCCTTTAAAGGGCTGTAAATGGCGATAAATCGCTTAACTGACCGGGGTTCTGTCTATTCGTGCAGGTATATTTTCAATTCCGGAATTTAAGACTGTGGCCTGGGTGGTCCCAGTTATTGCTGAATTGAAATTTACTTTGATGGTGTTGTGACCGTAGCTGTCTATTGTGTAGAAATTGGTAGTGCGTAGATTTGGGGGATCTGTTATTTTTCTTTGATGGGAACTGAATCGCGGGATAATCTTGAAATTGATCTGATGGCCAGCCTGAGCAAGGTTGAATTGTTGGCGGTGATC
>JAJRTM010000248.1 GCA_024278285.1 Planctomycetota bacterium | reverse complement strand
TGCGGTGCAAAACCGTTATCGTTAATTAATTGATCTCGAATACACTCTCCGGTTGTCACAATATGTTCACAGGCATTATTGTAAAGCCATCTGGTCGGAAAGTTATTGGGGACTGCTGCCGAAACATGCCGCAATCTAATGATGCGAGGCGGTCGAAGCATCGTTTTACAGGCAACCGCTGCCAGCCAGCTATCGGTAGAACTGTGAGTGATGATGACATCTACCCGGTTTTGACGAATCCATTTTCGCAGTGCAAACATGCCTCGTAGATTTTTTCGGGCAATCGGGATTGCAGTCACCGGAAGATTGCTTTTTTTTGCAACGCCATAAATTGTTGACTCTTCCGGGCAAAGCAAGTGCATTTCATACCCTCGCCCGCTCATCCCTTCCATTTCCGTCAGGATACGAATTTCCTGCCCTCCCCAACCGCAGGAAGATTCCGTATGCAAAATTCGCAGGCTTTGAGATTCGGATTCGTTCATCGCGTTCTTTTAACAACTTGGATTTAATGCAGGGAAAAAGGAAGAAACAATCTCTTCCCAGCACGGCTGGTTCATTCTGATAGCCGTAACCAAAAACTGTTTTTCTAAAAATTTGCTAGCCGTTCGCAAACTTTTAACGTTAGTAATACAGATAATTTCATACTCGTAACCGGATATAGCAGAAACGATAAGCAAGGTAAAGAATAGATACAAAACAGGCTCATCCGGAAATGGCGTACTTCCTGGTTTTCAAGAAGTCAACAAGAAGTCAATGAGCCACGGAGATTAGCGACAGAGTCCACCGAAAGCCCAGCACGGCTGGTTCATTCTGATCGCCGACACCAAATTGAATCGTAACTATTCAGCGGTAATTAGCCTGGGCTGGAATTGGGGATTATTGTATTGGCTTCTGGTAAGGAGCTTACCCGGTGGTCGTACAATTACCCAAACTTTTTGATCTCTCTGCTGACGAAAAAGATGCGTTCCTCTTTCGCCTGCTTGATTTACTTCAACAGTTACAGCGCACCGTCAAAAGTTTGCAGGATCGTGTTGTTTCGCTCGAAGCAAAAAAAAGTTTGCGAAGCGGCATCAGAAAATTGTCTTGCCGCGAGGAAGGGGGCGATATTTTCTGCCGAATCCGCGGCTACATTCCCACGCAACGCAAAAACGGTCTGAGCATCCTGACCAGCCTCGAATCAGTCCTGCAAAATGCACCAATCCTACCAGCCCGCATTGCTGCCGCTGAATAGTTACCCTGAATCAAACCTTTTCGATTGCTGCCCGTTGTTTACAGCCGCTCGTCTATGGGACAAATTTGCCATTTGTGTCCCATAGAGGCCCGTGGCTTTTTACTTGTTCCATGATCGCAAAAACAATGCCAGTAACGACATAAGCCGTTACTGGCAAAGGAATTAGGAGTGGAGGCGGGGGGAATCGAACCCCCGTCCTGTGAACCCTCAGTCTCGGCCTCTACGTGTGTAGATTATTGATTGTGTCTCACTTTCTCAGGCACAATAAACAAAGCCCTCGAAAGCCAGGAAACGACGAAGTCTCACATCAAGCGTAGTTACCATTGACTTGATGCCAGTCCGATTTTTTGACGGGTTTTCGGACTCCTCAGACGGGGATTCCTTAACCCGAGTAGCTAAATTACGCTACCATTGCATACTGCTTTTCGGCAAGTAAAGTTTGTGATCAGTTTTTTACGTGGCCTACTGATCAACCACGACACGCCACCTCAACCTACGGAGAACCAGTCGAATCCAGTCGCCCCCGGTTAAAATTGCAACAATGCAGAACTGCCGATAAATTCGCAAGTTCCATACCCTGCAACAGTTAGATCGGCGAAACCCGATCCCGGCATCATCTTTGTTCATTCTACGTTCAGGGATTGAGCCGTCAAGCCCTTTCCGGGTATTCTACAGTCTCTTTTGAGGCTGAAATGCCCTGCTGGTTCGCAATTTACTGAATTTTTCGCGAGTTTTTCCTGATGTTCGCTCTTTCTCACCACTTTCAAATAGCTGTTTGCGATTCGATAAAAATCGCACCCAGGAGATGGGGTACCTGTTTTATTGCTCTTTTGATGATCCTATCGGGGTGTAACAGAACTTCAACTTCGCAAAATAGTTCATCTTCAGAAACAGTATCAGCCTCTCCCAACATTGCCTCTTTAGGAGGTCACGAAAAGAAAACTCATTCGTCCGAACGCTATCCAATCGAATGGAGCAAGATCTCATTTGAGCCAATCTGGTCCCAGAAAATCGGAATCGGTTACAGTTCGCCTGTTGTATGGGATGATCGAATCTATCTTTTTCATCGTCAAGCTGATGAGGAATTGATTGATTGCCGAGACCTGCAAAATGGTAAACTAATCTGGCAGTTTGGCTCTGCGACACAGTTCAAGTGTTCCACTTCTTTCAGTAATGGGCCTTATTCAACTCCTGCCATCAATTCAACTTCTATCTATGCGTTGGGGACAGAGGCAAAACTTTATTGCTTGTCGCGAGAAAATGGAGAGATCAAACAATTACGCGATCTGAAACTTGATTACGAACCGAAATCGAATGGATACCCCCCTGCTGGGGATTTACTTCTGCATGAAGAAGCAGTGATTGCTAATCTTGGCGGAACGAAAAACGAAAGTTCGATTATCGCAATCAATTGCAACACGGGAGCAACTCTTTGGCATCAACTGGATGACAACCGTAGTTTTTCATCGCCTCGAATGGCCATATTTTACGACCAAACGCAACTACTACTGGAAACAGAAAATTATTTCTGGAGCCTTGATCCCAATACCGGTGAGCCAAACTGGAAATATCATTATGTGGCGAGCAAACAGTCTGATTTTCTCAACGCAGCCGATGCGGTTGTCACAGGGAATCGAATCATTCTTGCAGCAGGGAAAGAAGTCGATTTAGTCTGTTTACAGGTGCAACCCAAAGGTAGCCCAAAGGAAGTTTGGAGAAGCGAAGGCAACCATTCTCGCTATCAATCCAATTTCATCATTCTGGATCACTCCTTATTCGTTGCCCGAGAAAACAAGCAAGGCAAAACGGAGCTGGTTTGTCTCTCACTGAAAGATGGCAAAACCCTCTGGAAAAAACGGTTGCTTCTTTCACGTCCAACTGTTTTGTTATTTCACCATGAATTGATTCTGTTGGGCGAAAAGGGAAACTTAGCGATTTGGAAAGCAGATACTCAAGAACCCCAACTTGCTTACCGAACCGAATCGCCTCTACTTGAATGGCCTTGCCGTACTGCTCCAATTATTGCACAAGGGATACTAATTCTGAGAAATGAACAGAAGCTGATTGCGATTGAACTGGAGAAGACAATTACCCTACCAATTCCTGAGAGATAGCGGCGCGATGTTTGGAGCGAGACTGGCATCGGTATATGGCCAAGTTGAAGCAGCATCGGGGAATGATGAGCAGGCTGTTAAGTGGCATGAAAAAACTTTCAGACAAATCGATTTGATTTTCGAGCAAGATACAAATACTCTTTAGCATTAAAAAAAGTCTGTTTGAATATGAGCCTCAGCATTCTCCAACTCAAAAGTTTCTGGAAGACTACTTCCATCTCAACAAATAGAACAATAACATCATGACCAACAAAGCATCCTATCGAGTTCGTGTAACGAAGGATCATCTTGTCTTCAGTGCGGCTCATTTCATTACCTTTAATGGCAATGTTTGCGAGCGATTGCATGGGCATAACTGGCGGGTTGCGGTGGAAGTTGCCGGGCCGTTGGATGAGAATCGTTACGTTTACGATTTTATTGCGTTACGGGATGCAACGCAAAAAATTGTTAACGAGTTAGATCACCGCATGCTACTTCCCACATTGCATCAAGCGATTAAAGTAACGACTACAGAAAACGAAGTAGAAGTTCGCTTTGAAAATAGACGCTGGGTTTTTCCGGCTGAAGACTGCATCCTGCTCCCGGTCATCAACACCACGGCTGAAGAAATTGCATTCTGGATGGCGCATCGTTTGCAGAACGATATGCTCGATGGTGTGAAGCATCATCTGGAATCGCTTTGTGTCGAGATCGAAGAAAATTTCGGGCAATGGGCAAAGTGTGAAATCCCGATTTGTTCGTCAAACAATTAATCCACCGCCATAATTCATCTCTTGCAATAAGCTCTTATCAATAAAATGCCGCGCAAAAGTGGCAGGATATTTTCGCCACGAAAAAAAACATGAACCACAGAGACACGGAGAACACTGAGGCAAAGCAAAAAAGTAACGTAGGTCAGGCTGTGCCTGACATTGATTGTAAGTTACATGTTTGCTTTTTTTCTTCGATGCTGTGAACACCAACAATTCTGGAAATCGAACCTACAAAGCCGTCCTCTGTTTCGTCAGGCACAGCCTGACCTACTTGGCTGATGATAAAAAACTATTTGCCCAGCGAAACGACTTTGCCATCTTGCGTTGTCAGGTACACGTGGCCTTCTGCAATCGCGAGGCCGTCCCAGGATGGTGGGGGGACTTGGGTTTCGCTGATGACATATCCATCGGTGGTGGAAAGAACTTTCATGCGACCATCCTGATGCACGACGTACAGTTTGTCTTTAGCTAACGCCATGGCATAAATTCGATTGTGGCGCTGTGTCCCTCGCTTCAATTCTTTCTTTTTCTTATTGGGATCTGCAAAGGGATCTTTCGACCATTTGGCTCCTTCTGCAATGCGGTAGGTACGGTACGGCTTGCCATTTTTTCTGGCTTCTCCTGCTGCCTGCCAGCCGGTAATCCATTTGCTGTCGAATTTTTCTCCTTTGTCGAGATCGAAATCTCGGCGGAAAACGTCGGTACTGCCGTTGAGCGAACTGTAGATGTTG
>JAJRTM010000247.1 GCA_024278285.1 Planctomycetota bacterium | reverse complement strand
GGAGGCTTTTGATTTGCTCACGAAATTTATTGCAAGCAATCGCGAGGGCGCATCGTGAATCAAATCTCAACGCCTGTCACGATACATACCGGCAGTCGGCTGCATTGCGGTCTGTTTTCTGATAGCAGTCCGGGCGGCTATCGTCATCAGGGAATGGGGATGATGATTGATTCTCCCGGATTTGAAATATCCGCAACGAATACTTCTGCATCAGCCGACCGAATAAATGCTCCTGAAGAAATTAGACAACGTATTGAACGGGCATTGGCTAATCTGGATCAGAGTTTATCTCGTCAAGACGAAAGACGATTTTTAGAGTTCCAGGTTGATAAAACAATTCCGCTTCATTGTGGGTTCGGAGCCGGAACACAACTGGCCTTAGCAGTTGGGAAGTTGTGGGCGTGGTTCAATCAACCAGAGTTAACAACGCAGCAACTCGCTCGACTTCTTAAACGCTCTCAACGTTCCTGTATCGGTACATTCGGATTCGATTCGGGAGGCATGTTGATCGATCAGGGGATCGCAGCGGGAGAAGAAGTTGGGCAATGCCGGTTTCGTACCTCACTTCCAGATTCCTGGAGAATTCTTTTGGTTAGGCCTCCTGAAACAGAAGGGATTTCGGGGGAAGCAGAAACAAAAGCGTTTCAACATCTTCCTGAACTTGCACCTGAGCAAACCAATCGGCTACATCATTTATTGACAATCATGCAAAATAAATCGGATTGCTTTCAATCTTTTTCAGCCGCGATGCGGGAATACGGGATGATCGTGGGAGAGTCGTTCGCAGCGGTTCAAGGAGGATGTTTTTCTGCGAAAATCGGTCAGCAGATTTTCGATCTTCTCAGTTCGCATGGCCTGCAAGGGGTAGCCCAATCGTCTTGGGGGCCGACAATGTTCGGGTTATGTGAAAGCAATCAGCAGGCAGAAATGTTGAGAGATGTCGTGATCGAAACATTCTCAAATGTCGATGTAAATATCGCCCGTCTACATAATGAGGGAACCAGAATCTCTGGTTAAGGAAATATTTTGATGACAGATAAACTTAAACTTTTAATCCAATCTGGGAATCCCCTCATTGCGATTGAAACTTCTGATGAGCAGCGAGTTCTCGATTTAGTGCAGGACGTTTCGGAAAAAGTAGCACGCCCGGTTTTCCATTGGTCGATGACCCAGGGCTTAACGAAAAGGCCGCCGCTTGAAAGTGAATCGCAAAGTACGCGAAATCCTGAAATGATTTTGCAATCCACAACCGCAGTCGATGTTCTGAAAGTTTTGTTGAAGGATCCTGAGAAAGGGATCTATGTTTTCAAAGACTTGGGGCCACATTGTAAAGATGCGCACGTTCATCGATTGATCAGAGATTTACTTGATATTTGTGATGAAAATAAAATCACGCTCATTCTTGTTGATGCTCTTTCGCTGCCGGATGAAATCAGCCGGTTTACTGTGCGATACGAAATGGGCTGGCCCGATGTCGAAGAGCTTGAACAGGTTGTTCGTGAAACTTATCAACGCATCAAACAGGAAAGTTATGTCGAAGTCAGTTCGAATCTTAAACGTAAAGAAATGGATCAACTGGTCCAGAGTTTACGTGGTTTAAGTTGTGTAGAAGCTTCCCGTGTGATTGCCTCTGCTATTTATGATGACTATGTTTTGGCCGCCTCGGATTTGCCAAAAATCATCGAAGGGAAGCGTCAGTTACTCAGTAATGCGGGTTGCCTGGAATCAATAGCGGCTGATTTTTCCTCCGAGGATATTGGTGGATTATCAAATCTGAAATCCTGGCTCAAACAACGGCGTGGCGGTTTTTCCCGCAGGGCCAAAGAATACGGTCTCGAACCACCTCGTGGCGTTCTGATGCTGGGAGTTCCCGGTTGTGGGAAAAGTTTATGTGCAAAAGTTGTCGCAGCCGATTGGGGAATGCCTTTGTTAAGGCTCGATCCCGGCGTGCTTTATCAAAAATTTATCGGGGAATCGGAAAGTCAGTTACGCCAGGCGTTGCGGCAGGCAGAAGCGATGGCTCCTGCGATTTTGTGGATTGATGAAATTGAAAAAGCGTTTGCATCTGCGAATGCGTCTTCTGCGGATGGCGGCCTTTCCAAACGGATGTTTGGAACACTGCTTTCGTGGATGCAGGATCATCGGCACCCGATTTTTATTGTCGCGACCGCAAACGATATTTCTGCGTTACCGCCGGAATTGATGCGAAAAGGGCGATTCGATGAAGTCTTTTTTGTCGATCTCCCCAATGAACATGCCCGCCAACAGATTCTGGGCATTCACTTAACACGAAAAAAACAGGAACCTGACCAATTTGATCTCGAACGGCTGGCAAAATCAAGTAAAGACTTCAGCGGTTCGGAACTGGAACAAGCAGTAATTTCCGCCTTTTTCACCGCATACAATAAAGAAGTCCCGCTCAGCGACGACCATATAGAAGAAGAAATGAGAAAAACTCGTCCGCTGGCTGTCTTGAGCAAAGAAAAAGTGATGCAATTAAGGCAATGG
>JAJRTM010000246.1 GCA_024278285.1 Planctomycetota bacterium | reverse complement strand
TGCACTCCCGCTTCGACATTACAGGTAACAGTACGATGAAATCCGGTCGCCACTTTTTGCTGGAAAGTAGCATCGGGAAGCAAGTCGCCTGCAATCTGCTCGATCACGAATTGATCGAAAGGCATGTTGTTGTTTAACGCACTAATGACCCAGTCGCGATACGCCCAACTGTCGCGAATTTGATCGGCTTGAAAGCCGTTGGAATCGGCATAGCGAGCCAGATCGAGCCAACTGATCGCCCACTTTTCGCCGAATCGTTTGGAAGCCAACAGACGATCAACGACTTTTTCATACGCTGTTTCCGTTCGATCTCCCAAAAAAGAATCGACCTCTTGCAAAGTGGGAGGCAGGCCAGTTAATGCAAGAGAAACCCGGCGAATCCAGTGAGTCTTGTCGGTCTCAACAGCGGGGCGAATCCCCTGCTCTTTCAGTTTACGGGCAATAAAATAGTCTACCGGGTTTCTGTACGCTTTGGGAATCTCTGATCTTCTGATGGGCTCATACGCCCAATGCCTGGCGACCGCTGCGGAATCTGGCCATTTTGCTCCCTGTTGAATCCAGAGTTTTAATGTCGCCACTTCCTTTTTTGAAAGTGGCTCTCCATCAGAAGGCATCAAGTCGCCTGCATCGGGATCGGTAACACGCTCTAACAACATCGATTCTTCTGGTTTGCCTGCGGTAATAATTGGCTCATCGGAATCGGCAACGCCCAAAGCGGTTGCACGGCGAGAGAGTCGCAAGCCGGCTTTATCTTGTACTTCACCATGACAACGGTAGCAATTCTGGCGTAAAATCGGTTCGACATCAGACACAAAATCGATCACCCGATCTGCTGCCTCAACACCGGCTGTAAAGAATAATCCCGCAACCAGAACCAAAGCGGTGCTCAGTCTGGAGGCATTATAATCACCAGAGATCATCATTCGTCATCGCCTTTCATGGATAAGATGTTACTCTCCATGTTAATTGAAAACTTAACGAGACTCAATAAACTTTAAGCCGTTCTTGCTATCTGGTACCACTTGGTGAATCGAGCCGCGATGTCCTTTTGGTTTCTCGTAGCTATCTTTAGCCGAGTAAAACTGACCGGTGCTTGATGGGGCGATGCCAAGCGAACAGTCGAATTCATACCGTCCCAGCAAATTAAAATCGGTATCTGTGACGAGCATAATCTTGGGAGAGCCGTAACAGCCGAACCACCATTTCCCGTCATGGAATGTTGCCGATTGAATTCCTATGTGTGTATGTCCGCTGATGATATGCTTTTTGACGAATTGAAATTTATCGTCATATTCGTAGACATAATTCTCATCAATTTCGTGTGGCAATCCGCCGATGACATAGAAATGGCCTTTGTAAAAACTCATCCCCCCTGCCCCGTGGAAAACTTCTGCTGTTTCGTGTTTAGCAATCAGCGAAAGATCGTCGGCATTGTAAACGTAAACCCAGGAATCTGCATTTCCTTTCGGATCATTGAACCTCCCCAGATTAACTGCGACATAAACTCGACCGTTTTGCACACATAAATCGCCATGATGATTGGGGACCGGGATTTTCTTCAGCAGTTTTCCCTCCAGATCGGTTTTCACCAATTGTGTCGTGAAGCTCCAATAAATCCCTTTATCATCCAGATCAAATCCTTGCAGATGATGCGGATAAGCTCCTTCGCAGGTAATCGGTTTCGCTTCGAGTTGCTTCCCCTTTTTCAACAACACCGGTTGCACCCAGGCCATTTTGAAATCTTCGAGTTCAGACGGATTCGGATGTTTTTCGCTGGAAGTAATACGGGCACGAACATAAATCTCGTCTCCTTGAAACTTGTAAGTCGCACAATTCCCTTGGGCGACTTCTAACACTTCGCCGATATCTTTACTGTAAATGCGCGTCGTGCGAACTTCCTTCCCTTCTTTATCGAGAACCGGGTGACTCGTTTTATCATAACCAATACGCGTGCCAATAAATTCTATGGTGTATGTTTCGCCGGGAACGGGATCAATTTCGATATGAAGTTGTTTTGCATTCGATTCAATCTTCTTTAGCGTGACGCCGCTCGATGCGTAAAAACTCCCCGCTTCCAACGCTTCAATCAACGAACTTGCTTCCAGCTTGTCTGTTAAAACGGTCACCCACCCTCTGCCCGGTTCGCTGTCTCGACTCGGAATGTTGTGATAATTGTGACCATCATCGGTGGCGATTCCAAACATCATCGGCAATTCGAATTCTGCAATCCGTTTTGTCAGAATGATATCCCACAGCCGCTCGGTTGAAGGATGTGTTTCATCTCCCGAATTGTGAACGCCGGGGTGTCCGTTATAAACTTCAAAAAAACGATCCCCGACAACACGCATTAAATCTTCTGCGGTAATCGCATAATAAAAGTTGGGATGATTCAAATGAATAATCATCGGCTGTCCGGTTTGCTGCCGTTGGATCATCACCGCATTCACATTATTCTGGATCGCCTCAGCGACAGTTTTTCCACCACGAGGAATGATCAACTCTTTCAGGTTTGTTACATTCAGATGAATCGGAGTCCGCTTGCCCAGAATGTCGCTGATTTCTTCCCCCTGAATAAGCAGAAATTTTTCTGGCTTATTGAATCGTTTCGCCACTTCATCGAACCGGCGTAACCTGACCTGCAATTTTTCATCAACCGTACGAGTTTCAACCCAATCGGGATATTGTTTGATTAGCTTATCAAAGGCTTTTTTGCCTCCCTTACTTTTTTCGACCTCAACCCATCGCTCTTTATTGGCAAGGATATTGTGATCGGTAAACACCAGAAACCGATAGTCGTGCTTCTCGTACCACAACGCGATCATTTCGAGATAATCATCGCCATCACTCCAGTGAGAATGCGTGTGCATGTTCCCTTTATACCAGCGAAGTTTGGATGTTTCTTTCAGCACAGATTCCGCAGGCTCAGCGGCAGCAACCTGTTGAATTCCAATCGCTGCAAAACTGACGACAGCAAATAACAGTAACATCCCCAGGGAACGAGTTTTTATTCCAGCATGTAATTTCATCGTGAGTTCCGATATCATTCTAAAATAAGAGGTAACTATTCAGCAAGGTTTGGTTTTTGCAGAAATCAAGGTTGTCTGCGGTGGTCCGCGGGTAGCGGCCCCTACGCCAAAGCTGAATAGTTACAATAAGAGATTCTCTAAGTAATGGCAATTCGTTTGAACAGACTCTACTTTACAGAATAAGCGACATCCTGAAAACCAGCCAGCCCCAAAAAAGGGATGATCTTGTACTTCTCAAGTTTCCAAAAATATTGACGAGAGCAAAAATGAATAGACTATCCTTCAAAAATATTCTTTGTGTCGCAATGATGCTGACCAGTCTATTGACCGCGAATGCAGCTTTGGCTGATGCTCTTTCTGCAGGGGTTGCAAAGATTGACATCACCCATCCGAACGGCTTAATTAACGACCGTAGTTATGTCCGGGCGCTGGTCATTAAGAATGATGAAACGACAGTTGTGATTGTTTCTGTTGATGTCGTCGCGATTGGCGAAATTGGTCGAATCAAAAACAGCTACCTTGGCAATGTCCGCACTCAAATTGAAAAAGAACTGGGTATTAAACCGCAGAATATGCTGTTCAATGCGAGCCATTGTCATTCGGTCATTTGCGATAACCATGAAGAATTAACCATCAAGGCGATTAAGCAAGCGGCAGCGAATATGGTGCCTGTTACCGTGGGAGTTGGAAGTGGTCACGAAGATCGCATTCAGGAAAACCGCAGGCTGATCATGGCGGATGGTTCCGAAGTTGATGTGCGTCATGCGTATTCGCTACCCCCCGATGCCGAGGTGGCAAAAGTTGGGCCGATTGATCCAGAGATTGGAATCTTGCGTTTAAACCGAGCCGATGGTCGCACGCTGGCGGTTGTTTATCAGTTTGCGTGTCATCCAATCCAGGGAACTCCCAACGGTGGCAACACAGCAGACATCACCGGTTTTTCATCGCAGGTGATCGAAGAAAATTTAGACGAAGCAACAATCGCATTATTTCTGCAAGGATGCGGCGGCGATATCAACCCGGCTCATTATAAAGATGTCGATTACCCCCGCGATGCACAGCCACAAGGGAATTTACTCGGTTTAAGTACCCTGAAAGCTCTACGAAAAATCGAATGCAATACCGATAATCGCATCAAGGTAATCAACGAAGTGATCGAATTACCGGGAGCAAATTATTCACAGCGGATCGCAAGAATGGAAGACGAACAACTTCGCTTAATGAATTCACTTCGCGGAACCACTCTTAACTTGAAATCGTTCATGCCGCTGGCTGTCAAATACAAACTCTCCGAAAAATACCCCGCGACTCACTCTTTCGAATATTTACAGGAAGATAAAATCGGAAAGACCGGTTTAAAAAAACTGGATAGCGTCAATCGTAATAACATCAAACAGTACATGAAAAACATTTATACAATGGAGCAATTAACTCGCGTCAACACCAACCTTCGATTATTGAAAATGCATCAGGCAGCAATGCTGAAAAGCGGGAAACGCAATGTCGATGTTGAACTGGTCGGGCTACGAATCGGCGATTTTGTTTTACTTACTTTCCCGGGGGAATTAACGGTTCAAATCGGCTTGAATCTCAAAAAAGCATCGCCCCACAAAAAAACCTTCATCTCCGGCTACACCAACGGCTACATCTACTACGCCCCGACAGCCAAACAGCTACTTAACCCCTGGGGAGCACAAGAAGATTGCGACTCCCTGCTCGCCCCCGAATGGCAAAAAGTCTTTGAAACAAAATCTATTGAGATACTCGGAAAATTATAAGAAGCAACGTAATTATCCAGCCCAGACGTAGGGTCCGCTATTGCGGACCACGATGAGAAGTAGCCCCCTGTTTCATGCGGTGGTCCGCAATAGCGGCCCCTACAAACAGCCTATATTCCTGTAAACCTACCATCACTGAATAACTACAAATGAACTCGGTATGCGTAGTGATACCGTGTTTAATTCCGGCTATGCGTACCAGAAAATCATTTCAGTTTTTTTATAATTTTGACATCCGCTTTTTTCTTGGTCGGTTTCACGTCCATCACAGGTGGGAAGCCGTTCAATTGCCTCCAGAGTTCGAACCAAAGTGGGACACGTTCCAACATCACTAATCCATTTGTAAGAACCCCTTGTCGCAGGAAACGATCGGAAGGCCATTTTTTGTCGCTTGGATCTGGTCGAACCAGGATTCGAAACTGCCCCTTGCCATTATCGGTAGAATCAACTACGGCGACGGTACCACCGAATGTGTTGACTGCAATAGAGGGCCAACCGACAAATTGAATTCCGGGCCAACCTTCGAACTGCAATCGGACGTGCTGGCCTGTGGTCACCCAGGACGCATCGTTACCATCGAGCCAGATTTCAACAGCTCGGTCTGTCGTTTTGGGAACCAGAGTGAATAAAGGATCTCCCTGCTTAACGATTGCTCCCTGTTGAAAAGTTTCCAACTTAAAAATGAATCCGTCCCAGGGTGCGGTGACAATCTGGCTTTGCTGCCTGGTCAATTTTACATTCAAGTCGATTAAAGTTTTTTCTGTTTTAGCGACATCTCCCTGAGCTTTTCGCCGTTCCGCGGTTGCAGAATCGATATCGGCCTGGGCTTTGCGTTCTTTTGATCCACGTTCTCTATTTTTGGCGTTAACGCCATTCTGTGCAGAAGCGATGTAAGCTTTGGCCTGTTCCACTTTTGCCAAAGCTTCCTCCAATTTACGGCGAGCAACCTGTTGTTTGAATTCCGATACTAACCCATCTTTGGCCAGTAGCTTTTGCCGCGTGTAGTCTGCTTCAACCTGTAAACGTGCAGCTTCTACAGCTTGAAGATTTTGACGTTCCGCTCTTAACTTTTGCTCCGACATTTTGATGTACTCTTCGGCTGCTGCGACAACTTCCCGTTTCACAACCTGATATGCTTCGACTTTCGATTCATACGCCTTGGAGACTTCCTTCAGCGAGACCAGTTCGCGATGAGTTGCTGAAATTTTTTCCTTCATGCGAGTAAGAAGGTTTGGATCCAAATCCCGAATTTCGACAATCATTTCTCCTTGCTTAACACGAATGCCTTCGCGCATTCCTTTCGCCCATCGTGAAACACGTCCTGATATGGGAGCTTGCACAACCTGTTCTCGTAACAGTGGATCGAATGCCACAACGCGACCACTCCCAGCAACAAACTGCTGCCAGGGAGCAAATGCTGTCACGCAGGTGACCAACAACAATAATACTCCCAACCATTTGGCCATTCGACGAGCTCTACGCGACGATTTCACAAGCCGTAGTGAAGGGAAGAGTTTATCGAGCTCGGCAAGCTGACTGGCATTCCTAAAGGGTTTGTTGCTCCATACCATTGGTCATATTCCTTCGTTATTCAAGGATTCAGGAGGCATTATTTCGGAACTGTTCCCCTTGAGGTTAAATACGCGGTCACAGTGTCTCAGAATCTGGCTTCGACCACTAAAAATAATCAGCGTCCATGGGCAATTTTCACCGGAAAGAACAGGCAACAAATTTTGAATCTCCTCATCAGGCAAGGCGTCCAGCAAGGTGTCGATGACCAGCAGTCTGGGAGCCCCGGCGATTGATCGCGCGAGCATTAATTTACGCAGGTTTGTTTCAGAAAGAGGAGACCCATCTGCGGTCAGTTGATGGTCAAGGCCATTGGGCAAGTGGAAAATCTCTTCCAGCAATCCGACCTGTCGCAGCGATTCGTGAACGACAGTGGAATCGACTTTAACTCGGTCCAGATGTACATTCTCTGCAATCGTCCCTTCAATTACTTCGATTGGTCCCACCAGCGAAACATTCCGCCGCAGTGTGTCTGGTCGCAAATTGTCACTACCAATTCCATCTAATTCAATATTACCGGAAGTTGTATGTAAAAGACCAAACAGCAATTGAGCCAATGTCGATTTCCCACAACCGGGAGGCCCGCTAATTCCTATCGTTGCTCCAGATTTAACAACCAGGTTTACATTTTTCAATACAGTTTGCCCTGCCCGGTAACCATAACAGACATCCTGAAGCTTCAGTTCGATACCGCGATCTCCAGGAAGAGAAAGCAGGCCATCTTGCCGCTCCAAAGGTAAGTCGAACAACGTGCCTAGTTTGTCAACAGAAGCCATCAGGTCATAGAAGCTTTCTACATGTTTAAGCATTTTCGTTACCGAGCCCAGAATAATGGTGACGATCAATTCGGCAGCCACAAGTTGTCCAAGAGATAGCTGACCATTAATAACCAGAAATCCCCCGGCACCGAGTAAGACAGCATTGCTTACCGCATAAAGCCCGAGATTGAATACGATCTGACGGAACAAAATCCGGAAATGAGCCTGCCGAGCGACCAAGTATTTTTTTGCAATGTAATCGGCACGTTCAATGGCAAATTCGTTGCCCCCCTCATGTTTAAGCGTCGTCGTGCAGCGTGCCAAACCTTCCAGCCAGGCTGCCATCGCATACTTAACTTTCGATTCCTTAATACTACTTTTAATACCACCCCGCCCCAACACAAACAGCATAAACAAAATCAATGCCATGAGGATCAATTCGAGCGCCAGTAACAGCGGATGAAATAGCGCCAGCACGATCATGCCCGTGACAGTGACCATGATTAAATCCAGCGCATCTACCAGCAACGCTGCCACGACTTTCTGGACAGTAACCACATCGAAAAATCGATTCATCAACTCTGGAGCGTACCGTCCATTATAAGCACTTTGGCGAACACGCGGTATCCGGTAGGACAGATCCCCTGCAATGCGTATAAACAATCGACGCTGAATGAGTTCGACAACATATTTCTCGACAGCCTGCACAACGGCCGAGAAAGCAAGAAAGGCAAACAGAATGATTGACAAGACAGCAATCGGCTGAAAAGAACGACCAAACGCAACGGTTGAAACTAATGTTTCAACTGCCAGTGGCACCGCCAAGGCAACGACACCAACAAACAGGGTAAAGACCAGAACAATGCGAATATCCGAACTCTCCGCCCCTAGAATTATCCAAAAACGTGACAGAGGCCCCGGTATTTGACCAGGCGTTTTGACGTGTTCTGCATTTACTGGCTGGCAGGTAACTGCCGACTCGACGACAACCCATGTCAAAGGTTTATCCAAAGGCGGATTGCCTATCATATCCGCTAATTGTGCTTGCGAAACCCAGCGTCCTGCACGTCCTGTTTCTGCAGTAACGATGTGGAACTTTTGGCGGTGCTGCTTGTGAATCAAAAGCCAGGGATGCTGGACTCCCGGAATGTGCACGGCCAGAGTTTTTTCACGTACTAAATCAAGAGCCTGCTTGAAAGAAAATTCAATGACTCTGACTCTCAACCCAAGGCTGCCGCCAGCTTCAATGAGCCATTTCCACCAGCGATCTTGCTCGCTTCCTGGCCAACCCCGTTGAGCTTCCTGCACGGCGCGTTTGGTCGTAACACGATCAAATGAAACATCGCATTCCTCTGCCAGCCATTCCAACAAGTCTGCAATTTTATGATTACTGTCTGACTGATGCTTAACCATCACGGTGTACTCTCCAGGTTGACATTAAAAGCCATCGCAGCGCGATAATCTGCCTGAGCTTGAAAGTAATCCAACTGTGACTGTAAAACATTCTTGGCAGCGCCGGCTGTAGCAAGCTCCCGCAAATTAACCAGCAACAGATTACTTTCACCCAAATCGAACTTGCGTCGTTCTGCCTGCTCCATCGTGCGGGCCAGTTCAAGGCTTTCTTCAGCCCGCCTGATGCGATTAAAGGCAGCCAGCATTGCTGCGTATACATTTTGAACATCCGTAGAAATTTTATCTTGCGCGAATCCAATTTTAACCGACAATTGTGCCAACTTAGCTTCAATGGCCTGAATCTTTCCAATTGCCTTGCGACGTTGCAGTGGAACATTAACCTGCAACGATGCCTCTAGTTCAAACGGCGTTTTATCTCGTATCGAACTCGAAGCAGCTCCCACATCTTTTGAAGCATAAAAGACCGCATCAACCGAAGGCAGGTACAAATTGCGAGCTTGTGCCAAATCGACTTTAATCTGCCTTCGCAACAGTTCTAATGAAACTAATTCAGGACGATTCGACATCGCAAGATGAATGTCACTTTCCATTCGAGCAGAATCAATCGAGGTCGCCTCAGGAAACACGGACGGTAACTGATCTTCGGTTGGAACAATGGGGCGACCATCGGGAGTCCTCAAAAAGAGCGACAGCTTAATGGCGGATTGCTGCAATTTCCGCTTCGCATCGATCAGTGCAGCCTCGCGAGAAACAATCAATCGTTGATTGTCGGTCAGTTCGATCGGTGATAAATCGCCACGCTCAACTCTTATTTTCAACCCATCGTTACGCTGCTGGGCAATCTCCAGTAATGTTTGAGTAATCTGGTAATTTTGACCTGCAGCGACCCACATCCAATAAGAATAAGATGATTCCCAGACAAACGAAATTATCTGTGTTTGGATTTCAGGCTCAACAGCATCCCGACCAAACGAGGCCCGGAATTGAGCCGCACGGCGTTTATCGATCAGGCGATTCTGCGACAATGGAATTGCAATCCCTACACTAAATTCACCACCATCATCCGTCTGACGCTCTTTGAACCATGGCTGAAAGTTGCCACGACCAACCTTGTAACCACCGAAAATTTCACCACCAGAAAATAACGGCTGACTCACTCCTGCACCAAAGCGATTTGTCTTATAAAAACCGAGCGGTCCACTCGTCCCCCCTCCTTTAAGCTTGAGGTCAAATGCTCCTTGAGAAGAAAGAAGCTCTCCATCAGCAATCGAGCGAGAAAGTAATGCAGTTTTCAGCAACGGATAAGACTCGTATACCGAATCCAACACATCTTGCAGTCGAAGAATCGAAGTGGACTCAACACTGGGAAGTGGAATCACTCCGACCGATTCATCAGAAAAATCACCCTGTGAACGCTCTTCCCCCTGACCTTGGTCGTCCAAAAGGAGAAGCGAAGGAGCAGGAGCGTTTTCGGTCTCCGGAAAAAGGGGAAACGGCCCAGCAATCTTATTTACTTTTTGAGAGAATACTTTTTTATCTGTAGCAGTATTAAGACCTTCACTTGAAGGCAGCAACGGTAAACTTAGTTGCGAATCACTTACCAGTACAATGGAGGATTGAGAGAGGTCAGAGACTACCTTATCCGCAATGATGGTTGCCGTATCGGCTTCATTCTCATCAGGATTTTTAACAGAAACTCTGTTGAGACCATCTTTATTATACTCAAGTTGCTGTTGGTTTTGCGCAGAACGAGACTGTTTCGACGAGACCGAACACCCAGCCACGGCGATAAAAACAAGAACAACCACTAATTGACAAACGAACCGTACCATCTACCTACGCATCCCCCCCCAATCTGCCTGTGTGTCCTTTTGCCTGAACAAGAGCTGTAAAATCAAGGCGTACCATCCCCATAAAGACCCCTCTAATCGGTAATATCGACATAATCCTCTCCTTGCGTGAAGGGAATAACAGGTAGGCTCTGGCTCTTGTCTGTTACAATTTTAGTCTTTGTCAGAAAACGATAATTCCAATGTAGCCACGCTCGCCAGAGCGTGGCTGTATAGCGTGTTTTTCCCAGATCCACTGTCTGGCGACGGTAGCCACGAGTTTTCTGACAGAACCTAGTTCTAGTATGGAGTGACAATTGAGACAGTAATGAAAATATATCTTCGTTCTCCTGGTGAACCTAATAAGGTAGTACAGAAATATCTTCCTTTATTTCTTGGATTCATTTTTTAAGGGGCGCCATGACACATCTTTTCTCTCTTACGATCGCCGCATTGCAATAATTACAAGCTGCTATCGAGTTGGCTTTGCATCGTGAGACGATACTTATTGCCTCTGTGACGAAAAAGATCTAATACAGAATTATTATTGACACGCGTTCTTTCTACGGACCACAATTGTAATTTGCACGCAGCGAATTCCAATCGATAATGAGCGTTCCTCCAGTTCCTTCGTGTTGCTTGGCCCAGTTCTTCAGTAAATCGAGGCAGGCATGATCGATATATTTGAGATTCTCAAAATCAACTTGAAGTTCGATATTACCCGGCACTCGCTCCAGTTCAGAAGCTAATAAAGGGAGCCTGACAAATGTCGCTGCTCCTTCCAATTTTAATACCGCTTGAGAATTCTTCTCATCAATATCCAACTTAACGACCAAACGCGAAAACGTGTTGAGAAGTTTCGCTGCTGAGAGAATGACACCAGTGATTACTCCGGTCAGTAAATCAGTACTTACAATGGTTCCGAGTGTGGCAAAGTAAATTAAAACTTCTCCCCAGCCATACTTTCTTAAATCTTGGATCGCCTTGAAGTTGATCAGTTTATAGCCAATGTAAACGAGCATTGCAGCCAATGCTGCTGTTGGAATCATGCGAAGAATAAAAGCTAATAATGCAACAAAGATCAACAACCATAATCCATGCAAAATAGCTGATAGGCGAGTTTTTGCTCCTGCTTCGACATTAGCCGAACTTCGAACGATAACCCCTGTCATTGGTAACGCCCCAAGTAACCCGCATACTATATTGCCAATACCTTGTGCAGTTAGTTCACGATCGTAATTTGTTCGTGTTTCTGACTGCATCTGATCGATAGCCGTTGCGCAAAGAAGCGTTTCTGCACTCGCAACCACCGCTAGCACAATCCCTGCCTGAATGACAACTCCCCAGGAAACAGATTGAAGAATAGTCAACGAGGGAAGATGTACTTCGCTCCACAGATTGTCAGGAACTTCCACATAAAGCACGGGTAGTTTTAGAATTGCTGTCGCAGCAGTTGCAATGACAATCGCTACAAGTGGCGCAGGAATCAGTTTTAGTTTTGCTGGAACAAACATCTTCCAAAGTAACAGAGAGAAAATCGTGAGTACGCCTATTTTTGCAGCCCAGTCATGATTTTTCAGTTCACTCAAAATTTTCTCTAGACTGCTTTGAATATTTGCTTGTGATGCTCGAATCTTATCGGCATAGCCTTGCTCTAAATCGTCCAAAGCAACTTGGGCTTGCTCCAGAGACTGCTTTGCTGCTTCCATTAATCCAGTCGGATTTCGTACCTTTCCAGAAATCCCCTGAGAACTTAATTTCTCAACCAAAACGGCGATGTGATCCAGTAATTCCTGCTGTTTTTCTGCGAGTGACTCAAGCTGTAATTTATCGGGAAGTGGTATTATTGGATTAGTCACATCCTGATGATTCGCATCATAAACCACGACCGGAATTCGTTCGGCTGCCAACTCTCGAAGCTGTACCTGTTGTTCGTGCAATGCTCCAAATTTTTTCAGAATATCACGCCTAGAGGTGCGTTCTTCGGTTGTACCAAGATCGGGAATGGGCAATCCTTTTTGAATGGCACCGGGTATAGAAATTAAATTTTTGATGCCGTTCCCCTTCGGGACATCATCAACCATAACATGAAACTGGCTCGATAAAATCAACACACCAATACCCGCCAGCATCCCATGAATGACCGCAGGAGAAACCGCCCGAAACCACCGTCCGTACCGCAAAAGCCCCGCTATCAACTGCAAAGTACCACCAATTAATACGGCGATTCCAAGAACTTCTAATCCATGATTTTGTACCAAATCATAAACAATAACCGTTAAGCCAGCCGCCGGGCCACTCACTTGAAGTGGCGAGCCGGCGATCCATCCAACGACTAATCCTCCAACAATTCCTGTTATCAGTCCTGCTGCAACAGGCACGCCTGAGGCAATCGCAATCCCCATACAAAGTGGTAATGCCACTAGGAAGACAACAATCGACGCCAGAAAATCCTGCCTTGGTGCAAAAAGTAACTCCTTACTTAGATCCTGTTTTTTCAAATCGAGATTCATCATTTATTTCCGTTATATTTTTATCAAATCGATTGCTCGATTGATTGGCTTGTGAATGACACTTTTTACACCAAAGTGTTTGAATGCAATTGACACCGCTTAAGATAAGGTAGAAAACACCCGCAATCATCAAATATTCAAGGCTGATGATTCCAGGGGTTATCAGATTCAATGTGCAACCGATTCCCACTGATAGAAAACAACCAGCAGCAATCATCAGGCACCATATTGTGAGATCAGCCTTATGGCGGCGCGTATTATCCTCTGACTCATTTATACAAATCATAAGACCACTCCTTAAATGATTGGTAAATTTCCGTGGGAAAGTGAGTGAGCAGCGACGCTTGTTTCTTCAATAATAACGAATTGTCCCTGTTCTGGATTGAAACCAAAGACCTGGCCAGTTTCGAACTTATACACCCAGCCGTGAAGATTAATTGATTTTCTACTCAATGCAGCAGCTACAGAAGGATGAGTTCGTAAGTGCTCAAGCTGAACCAGAACATTTTCTTCCACCGTTGCCGTGAGTCGGGCGGTTGGATCGGTAATGTGCGTGTAGTTTTCCTCGATAATCCGATGCGTAGATTCCGCATGTGACAACCAGGATTTTACAGCAGGGATTTTCTCAAGTTTCGATTGATCAAGTAACCCTCCCATCACTCCACAATGGGAATGCCCGCAGACAATAATATCTTTAACGCCCAACGCAGAAACAGCAAATTCAATGGTGGCTGCTTCCCCTCCATTATATGCTCCATAAGCAGGTATAATGTTGCCCGCGTTTCGCAAAATAAATAATTCTCCCGGTTCCGTTTGCGTCAGCAAACTTGGGTCGATTCGGGAATCGGAACAAGTGATAAACAAAGCCAACGGCTGCTGCCCTTTAACCAGTCCTTCAAACAGGCGTTGCTTGGAACAGAAAACGTCGTTCTGAAACTGATGAATACCTTCAACAAGTTTCTGCATAGTGATATATTCCCTCGATAAATATTTGCGAGAATGCAACAGGATAAGTGCGAGTCAATAACTCTGGATAAAGCGAGAGTAGCCAGCAAGCCTAGTGAATCTGGTCGATCAACCTCGTTAAGGTAGGTTTTACAACGAGCGCATGCAATCACAGTAATATGCAATTGGAACGCAAGTCTCGCTAAGCAAAGAGCCGTTAAACAAGCAAAGGCGCGCATAAGCCATGAGCAAGCTGGTGCCCAACGATAGTCAAACGATCTTGAGAAGGGAGCATTGTCCGTTTAGGACAGTTGATCGTTTCCAGCGATTGATAAAAAGCAGCATTGTATCGCCTCTTGAAACGACGACGAGCCGAAGAGAATACCTCCAACTCTTTCTCGCAATTCTCTTCATCCTCTTGAGCAGGGACTTCCTCTTCAGCCATTTCCACCCAGGAGAACACTGCGATTTGCGGGAAAGCTGACAACGAAAACGCACAAACACAGACCCATAACATAATGAGCCCTGGCAGAGAGTTTCGTGTTGCAAGAGATTTCCCGAATATCATCAACATCTTCCACATCTAAATAACACCGTAGTGATATAATCATCGGTGATTATACTTCAGCTGGCGACCAATTTATAGGGGATGAAACAAAAGTGTCAATATCCAAATTGCCATCAGCAGTATGCGGGGTGCACATTGGGGTTTGCGCGGGGGGTGTTTGGGGAGATAATGGTTGATGTGAGATTGGGCGGACTCTTTTTTCCTAACTCCTGTCTGTACGGAAAAGCTCCTTTTTCTTTGTCTGTGGAATTTCTGGGGGATGATCGTCGTTTTGTTGCCTTCGATTGATGTGAGGCTCTCATTTTTTGCGATTTTCGTCACCCGATGCGTAGCAGTGAACACCGCCGGGGGACAATACTCGCCGGCGGGGCGATTATTTTATCGATTTGATTTCACGCAGCGAGCGGTCGGCGTAAACTGTGAGCCGCTTTGCTTTGAGCGGCTTCCTTGGCGATCACCAGCTTGCCCAATGTTTGCAGATTGCGGCCCAGAATTCCCAGGCGAATATAACATTCAAAACCGATTTCGCCACGATCTCGACATCGCTTCAATCCACTTCTCTGCTATAAACTGCTGACTGCAAACCGCCGATGGAAGACTCGATGCCGGAGTGTCTGTGAATCCGTGGTCTGGCGACAGCACCTACAGGAATTTCTGACAGAACCTAATCTGGCACTAATCCAGATGCGACTATGCCGTTAAGTCAGTGAGGATTTGTTTCCAGTTCGACCAGTTTATTTGGTGTATCGAGACTGCTTTGTGTTGATGAGTTTTCCTTGAGCATCGCTGGGGCAGAAGCAGTGCTGTGGTCTTTGCCGTTGTAGACGCCGAAGTCGCTGAAGAAGAATTTTTTGGCGATACGAACGGCCCAACTCTTTTCGGGAACTTGTTCAGCCGGGTTATACTGCGAAGTGCGAATCGTCATTGCTTGCAATTCTGCCAACGCAGTTTTGCGAGCGGTCACATCTTTCGCCTGATGTTTTTCCACAAGAGCAGCTAAAAGATCTGGGCGTTCCAGCACGATGCAGCCTCTCGTGGTGTCCGCTGCCAATTCACGGAATCCTTTCAAGAATTCAGAGCCGTTGATTTTTTCTTTCATCGTACGGCCTTCTTCGTGAATCGAATCGGTACTGAACTGGATGATTGGGCATGGTTCGATATCTCCCCAAGGGTTGATATGATGCGTCACGCCAGTAACCGCGGGGCAAAGTGCTTGCCCTTCGCCATCGAAATAGGCATCGACAATGATGATCGGTTTTTTCACCCGCATATTGACGACGAATTTTCTGGCACGCAATTGTTGCTCGGGCGAAAGAGAAAGTTCGGGCGACGCCTGCGGTCCCATCGGGCGATAAATGTGGAACCAGGTGTAGGCAACCCCCATTTTTATCAAGCGGTCAACCCAGGCTTCGTTGAGTAAATCATCGATATTACTTTGACACAAACTGGTACAAACACCGGTAAACAGTTTTTGATCGAGGCAGTTCTGGATGCCGTTTAATGTTTTGTCGTAAACGCCAGCTTTCCCGCGACGCTCATCGCTGATAATCTCATTCCCTTCGACACTTATTAACGGCGTGATATTGCCAAGCTTGCGCATTCGCTGCGCGATTTCCGGAGTGATGAAGTGTCCGTTGGTGAAAATTTGAAAGTAACAATCAGGATGTTCTGCGAGCATGTCAAGCAGATCGTTGTGCATGAACGGCTCGCCGCCAACGATGCCGAAGAAAACATTGCCTTCCGCTTTCGATTCGTTCACCATCCGATGAAACGCTTCCGGTTCGATCCGCTGTTGTTTGTGAGAAACATCGACCCAGCACCCCTGACATCGCAGGTTACAACTGTTGATAACCGAAATGTAAAGAAATGGCGGGAAGTAATCGCCTTTTTTCATCCTGCGTTTATGTTTCTGGACAGAAATCGCCCCCTTGATGCCCATGTTATAAAACAACTTCCAGAGAAGACGTTTGTCGGTGTTAAAAAACAGACGTGTTACCAGGCGAAGATACATAATGATGAAATCCATTGGAAATAATTGACCGTATTTTTCTTTCAGTCTTTACGCTACCAAGATGTGAGGCGATTCAGCAAGGCAAAACAGGCTGGTCAGAACGGTTCTTGCTGAATGCTGGTACTTTCATACTTTCTAATCAGTTGTTTCTCCGCCTACTTGCATCAATCATCTCTGTTTTGATAGGCTTCAGAAGACAGATTCACGGGAGTCTGTTTTGCGTTAACCTTATTCAATACTCTGCAATCCCCTGAATGGAAAGATCAATTTCAGTGAAATATTCTACCTACCTGCTATCGTTGGTTGCATCGTTACTGTTTACCTGTTCTCAAACGAGAATCTATGCCGAAGACGATTCTTTAATTGGGCATTGGTCGCTGATGGGAAATGCGGAGGACCAATCAAATTCACAGAATAATGGCGTCAATCACGGAGTAATATTGAAGCCGAATCAGCCAGCTTCGTTTGATGGAAAAAGTGCTTTTATTGAGGTGCCACATTCTCAATCGTTATCTTTGGGAACCGGCGAGTTTTCGATTTCGGTGTATGTGAATACAGACGCGGTTTTGGATGATGTCATTGGAAATATTCTCGGCAAGTACGATCCCCAAAATCGAAAGGGATTTCAACTGAGCATCAACAACCATGCCGGGGTTACCAGTAGCCAATCGAATGATCGCCATCTTCATTTTGGAATTGATAACGGAAAGATTGATACGAAATGGACCGATCACGGTCGTTTGGGAGATGCGATTCTCGTTTATAGCATGGCTGTTTACAATAACCAGTTATTTGCCGGAACTTGTGTTGCCGGGAAACAGGAGGCTGGGCATGTTTATCGTTTTTGTGGCGGCAATAAGTGGATCGATTGTGGTGCCCCGGATCAATGTAATGCGGTTTCTTCTTTAGCTGTTTTCAATGGAAAACTTTATGCTGGAACATCTAAGTATCGTCTGGCGGGTTCGTCGCTAGCGGAATCTGAAAATGCAACTTTCGGCGGAAATGTTTATTGTTACGAAGGTGATGGGAAGTGGACGCATTGCGGGAAATTGCCGGGCGTGGAGGCGATCAATGGAATGGTTGTTTACAAAGGGAGTTTATATGTTTCATCGATGTACGCCCCGGCTGCTTTCTTCCGCTACGAAGGCGGAAAAAACTGGACTTCTTGTGGCGTTCCCGATGGAAAGCGTGTTGAATCGTTAGCCGTCTATAATGGGGATCTTTTCGCGACCGGTTACGACGAAGGAGCCGTGTACCGGTATGACGGGAAGAAGTGGACGCACGCTGGCAAGGTAAGCGAAACTTCTACCCAGACTTACGGATTCACCGTCTACGAAGGGAATCTTTATGTCAGCGAGTGGCCCCATGCAGAAGTTTATCGCTATGCCGGGGGGAGCCGATGGATAAAGGTCGGCAAGCTGGGAAATGAAAAAGAGAGTATGCCGTTGGTTGTTTACAATGGCAAAATGTATTCCGGCTCGCTGCCTTTGGCTGAAGTTTATCGCTACGACGGAGGATCTACCTGGACCAATACCGGTCGGCTCGATCTGACTCCCGATGTCCGCTACCGCAGGGTCTGGTCGATGGCGGTCTTTCAGGGCAGGCTGTTTGCAGGAACCTTACCCGCTGGTCGTGTGCATTCGATTGAAGCGGGGAAAAATGCGACTTACGATACCGCGATGAAACCGGGCTGGAGACATATCGTTGCCTGCAAGGAAAAAGAGAGACTCAAACTGTATGTTGATGGAAAACTGGTCGCAACTTCATCTCAATTCAACGCTGCTGATTATGATTTGACAAACAACGAACCATTAAAAATCGGGTTCGGCTCTCACGATTATTTCAACGGCAAGATG
>JAJRTM010000245.1 GCA_024278285.1 Planctomycetota bacterium | reverse complement strand
GCCAGAGTTTTTGCCTGTTCTTTTTTAAGCAGTCCCAGACAACAACAGATGTGCAAGCCGAGTTCTTCTTTAATTCGCTTGACCACTTTAACAACGTGACCAATTTCCCGATCGGTCGGACCACGTCCGCTGGCGACGATGCAATATGTTTTCGCCTGATTTTCCGCAGCCTGCTTCGCTCCCGCAAATAGCTTTTCTTCGTTAAGCCAAACATATTTTTCAATGGGAGCATCGGAAACTTTCGATTGAGAGCAATAGCCACAATCTTCGGGGCAGAGGCCACTTTTGGCGTTTTTCAAATAATAAAGCTGTACCTGATTTCCAAAATGTGCTTTGCGAACCTGATAAGCTGCCTGAAGAAGAGACAAAAGCTCTTCATTTGGGCAGGTCAGGACGTCGTGCAAAGTTTGCTCACTGGGTGATTGACCTGCCAGGACTTGTTCTGCAAGCTCATTCCAATCGGTTTTTATCGCGGCTGTTCCCATCGGGTCTCTTTTATATTACTAACGGTTAATTTCTTTATACCACTAACGGTAAAAGTTTGCGAACGGCTCGCAAATTATCGAAAAATATCAATTTGGTTACGGCTATCAGAATGAACCAGCCGTGCTGGGTTTCTCGAAAATTTCGTAACGGCTCAGCGGTCATTGGTATCGGCAGGATTCTCTTTTTATTGTAGCAACATCTGGCAAGGAGTTTATCAGATGTCACAACAATTACCAAATCATGCTGAGCTTTCTCATGCAAAAAGAAGTGAGCTCATTCTGCGTTTGCCTGATGAACTTACCCTGTTAACGAAGGTGACCAGTATGGTCGTTTGCTGAAACCTGTGCTACTAACATTAAAATTTACAACGCTTGCGCAAATTATTTCTTTGCCACTAAGCCTCGAAGCCACCAAGAAAGAAGAGGAAATATTGATTCGCGACAATTCACGTTCATTTGCGGTTCAAGACTTTCAGATCAGGCAGATCTGATTACGCAGTCGCCTTCGGCTTGCCGTTAAACGAATTATCGATCAAGTTTTTTTCGATCCTGAATCTATTTCACAACAATTCTCAACCTCTAAAATAAACCAGCCGTGCTGGGTATTAAGATTGCCATGCAGCGATTATCAAGCACGTACCAGTCCGGGGGTTGGGTCGAGATCGAGGGGGGCGAAAATTTTGGCATTAAATTTTTCCCAGGCGATTGCTCCCATGGCTGCGTTGTCGGTGCAGTATTTCATCGGGGCGATGATTAAGCGGATATTTTCACCCTGGCACATCGTTTCCATTTGCGTGCGGAACTCAGTATTTGCCGCGACGCCGCCGCCGATGCAGAGGGTTTTGTGTCCGGTTTTCTGAATCGCTTGTTTGCATTTGGCAACCAGAACATCAACAACAGCCTGCTGAAAAGAAGCGGCGATATCTGCGATTCGGGTTGGGGTTAATTCTGGGGGTTGTTTGTTCGCGCCGGGTTGGCCTTGCGTTTGATAAAGGACTGCGGTTTTTAATCCGCTGAAGCTGAACGCGAGTCGGTCTTCTTTCAGGAAAGAACGCGGGAACGGAAATTGTTTTGGATTTCCCTGTTTTGCAGCCTGCTGGATGGCTGGACCGCCGGGGTAAGATAGTCCCAGGATTTGAGCGACCTTATCGAAAGCCTCCCCAGCTGCATCATCAATTGTGGAACCGAGCAGTTTCAAGTCCAAGGCAGATTGACAATCGTATAAGTTGGTGTGACCGCCGCTGACGACCAGCCCGATCGCAGGGAAAACGTCTTCCCCGGCATGAAGCTTGCAAGCATAAATATGAGCCGCGATATGATCGATGGAAATGAGCGGGACTTCCAAAAGCATCGCCAGCGTTTTGGCAGCAGTCACCCCGACAAGTAAAGAGCCAACCAACCCGGGCTGCGTGGCAACTGCGACCGCGCTAAGATTCTGCAACGAAATATCCGCTTGTGTGATCGCTTCATCGATCACGGGAAGAATGCGTTCCAGATGTGCCCGTGCTGCAATTTCGGGGACAACGCCGCCGTATTTTTTGTGGAGATCGATTTGTGAAGAGACAACCGAACTGAGAATCTGATAATTTTCATCAATAACCGCAGCGGCAGTTTCGTCGCAGGTCGATTCAATGGAGAGTAAATACTTTTTCACGATGCTTATAAACCAATCGGTTCGGCAACGTGCTTGAGCAAGCCGAACGTTTTCAGATATCCCAACATCAGGGCTTTTTTAGGCTTTGAAACCTTGGCACGTTCGCGATACTGCTGACAGAATTTTGACCAGTTCTGAGCATTCCATGTGGCACCAATCACCGTAATTGATGTTTCCGGCATATAAGTGGTGTGCCACCAGCCGCTGGGCATGAATAAGGTCTCGCCGGGGTGTAGAATGAATTTGATCAGATTGGCCTCTGCAAATTTCGGGAACTTTTCCAAATCGGGATTGGTAATATCTTCGATCCGGCTGGTTAACCCTCCATCTTCATCCCCATACACCAGATCTGATTGGTCCGGGCTGACGAAGTAGAATGTTTTATCATTGTAAATTTGATTCACAAAACCATCCATACCCCAATAATCACAGTGCAATCTGGGGAAGCTGGCTCCCGCACCACCAAAGAAGAATTCCTGGAGCCCGCTGGGAAAAATGAAATCGCGGGGTAACAGGCGGGAACATCTCCAATCGTTTTTTGTGTATTTGATTCCCGGCTGAATGTCAGGCCATAATTTCGGGAGATCGTGTTCAATATCGATATTGCGCGCGTAAAAGAATGGATTATCGATAGTCGATGTTTTGACGGAATCGACAAGTTCATCAAATCGGATTGTTCGTTCCCCTTCATTATTACGAACTTTTACTTCGCGCTGAGCACATTTTTCACGAAGCAACTCGGGGGTCCATTCAAGAGCTTTCCAGTGCCGAGTGGCATCCTGAAAGATGACCGGTTTGCGAGGGATACGGAATTCGTGAACAAATTCCCGATAAGAAAGTCCCGTCACTCGTTCCGGTTCGTTATTGGATGCCAATGCGTTTTTGTTGCTGTCAATCATGGTATCACTTCAGAAAAGAAAATGAGGTTTCAGTGCAGGAAATAGTCCCAACTCGAAACAGTAGCATGATATCCAATTTACTGTTGTGAAATATAATAAATTATCGTTTATATCTGAGCGATTTATGGAATAGAAGTACCGATAGGGCAAGTCGTATCAGTTGTGCTGCCGCAAAAAAACGTTTTACTGGCGAAGGTGCCTGGATTTCTCCCAGCACGGCTGGTTCATTCTGATAGCCGTAACCAAAAACTGTTTTTCTAAAAGTTTGCGAACCGTTCGCAAACTTTTAACGTTAGTAATACAGGGATCAGAAAGCCACTATTTCAGAAATCGAATACAGACTGGCATCGGAATTTCTACTTCATTTTTTGTTCTGGTAAGTAAGCCGGTTTCCTGATCGATGCGAAACAGAATGATGTTATTCGATACCCGGTTAGCCACCAGAATGAATTTGCCTGTCGGGTCGAAGGTGAAATTACGTGGCATTTCTCCGCCCGTTGGTTCATTCCCCAATGCTGTTAATAATCCGGTTGATTGATCGATACGATAAATCGCCAGAGAATTATGCCCGCGGTTGGAGGCGTACAGAAATTTTCCGTTTGGATGAACGCGGATTTCTGCGGTGGAGTAACCCGGTTTAACTTCGGGGACGGTTGGAATTGTCTGCAAGGCTTCCAGATTACCACTACTTCGGTTTCGTTTGAAAGCGATCACATCGCAGGAGAGTTCGTTAAGAACGTAAGCGAAATCTTTCTGTGGATGGAAAGTAAAATGCCTGGGACCGGAGCCTGGTTTCACTTTAATAATGGAGGGATCATTTTCAGAGAGCTTTGCTGTTTGAGGATCGAGACGGTAAATGATGATCTGATCGATTCCCAGATCGGCAGCGTAAACAAATCGGTTATCTGCAGAAATGTTGGCTGAATGGGCGTGGGCAGATTCTTGCCGCTCTTTGTTGATGCTTTGACCGTGATGCTGCATCAAACTGGCCATTGGTGAATCGAGTTCGCCATTATCTTTCAAACGAAAGCTGGCAATACTTCCGCCGGTGTAATTGGCGAGCACAAGCGAATGACCAGTCGAATCGATTGAAAGATGACACGGCACTGCCCCGCCGGTTGCGAGTTGATTCAGTTCAACCAACTCGCCCTGGTCCCCTTCAATTCGATACGCAACGACAGAGCCGGTATCTTCCCCCTTGTACTTCGCCACTTCGCTGACCGCGTACAGATATTTTTTGTTCGGATGGATCGCGAGAAAGGATGAATTTTCTATCGCGTTGGTTCCCTCCAATAATTTTAGAGAACCTGTTTCGGAATCGAATTGAACACGATAAATTCCCTGGCTGCCGTTTTGCGAGTAGGTGCCAACGTAGGCGATATGCTGAGCAGATTCTTTTGTGCCAGATTCACCAGATTCAACTGTTTGATTCATACCCGTCATGATGCAAAAAACTCCTGCGAGAAATCCCCATTGCAGGGAGCTTGAAAGATCGGAAAAGAATACCCCAGCACGGCTGGTCTGTTCTGGCCGCCGTAACCAAAAACTGTTTTCTAAAATCTGCATGCCGTTCCTAAACTTTTAACGTTAGTAATATAAGATGCAATTCTATAACATTGATTTACAGACGAGGGGTTCAAGCCTACATTCTAGTATTACCAGTAGTCTGCAAAAACAAAAATAAAATTGCAACTGAGGATTAAAACACCTTTTAAGCTGACAGGTCCGGAAAATGAGAACTGGTGATCAATGTGATTCCATTTTCGTCCAATATGAATAGAGATTCCCTCAAATTAATATAAGAGAAAGATTGCAAAAGGAAGAAATATGAAATCACATCAAGAAATCCTCAACCAATTACTGGATGACAAACTGGTCGCTATTTTGCGGGCGGATTCCGGGGAGTTGCTGGTTGAAGCTTCCCGTGCGATGGTACGCGGCGGGATACGCTCCCTCGAAATTACGATGACGGTTCCGAACGCCATCGATATTTTGAAGCAGGCTCGCGAGGAACTGGATGACGAAGTTTTGCTAGGTGCGGGAACAGTTCTCGATGCAGAGACGGCTCGACTGGTTATTTTGGCAGGGGCAGATTTTATTGTTTCGCCTCATACCGACCCCGAAATTATTCAGATGGCGAAGCGATACAGCAAGCCAATTCTGCCCGGCGCGTTTACGCCCACCGAAGTGATTCAAGCATGGCAACAGGGAGCAGATATCGTCAAGATTTTCCCTTCCGATCCGATCGGACCGAAGTACATTAAAAACCTGCGAGGACCACTGCCTCAAGTTCGATTGATGCCAACCGGCGGAGTCGATCTCGATACCATCGGCGACTTCTTCGCAGCCGGCGCATGTGCGGTAGGCATCGGCAGTTCCCTGCTGAAAAAATCGTGGCTGGACGAAAAAAACTTTGACGCGATTGAAGCACAAGCCAGAAAATTCGTCGAAGCGATTTCGTAGTACCTTCGCATGGCTCAAACAAAACTGACGTCTTTTTGAGCTGTAGGATGCCGTGTTGGATTACTCTCGAATCGTCACGAGCGATTTTGTTGTGAGCAGGTCGAACACTTGGGCCACGTCGGCATTGTTCATACGAATGCAGCCTTTGGATTGCGATTGTCCGATTGAGTCGGGATTGATTGTCCCATGAATGCCGTAGCTGTTGCCCAGGTCGATCCAATGTTCGCCCAGCGGATTGAGCGGATCGTCTCGGCTGATCGTTTTTGTTGAACCGTAATAAGTTGGGTTTCGCTCTTTATTGAGCACAGGGAATTTTCCCGTTGGGCTGGAATGATCCTTCCCTGTTCCGATGGGAAAACTGCAGACGTAGTAGCCATGGGCATGAATGGTAATGCGATGATCCTTCAAATCGACAACGGCATCAAACGGACCTTTTATCATTTTCAGCTTCTGACCAGGACGAATCTGTTCCGGTTTCGTGCGATTCAAATTCGCAAGATATTCCCAGGGAACATCGTACTGTTTGGCGATCAACCGAAGCTGGTCGTTCGGTTGAACTTCGTAAGCGGGCAGAAAGTTAGTCTCTGGAGAAAAATAAATTTTCTTCGCCAGTTGTTCCAGTTCGACTGCCATTTCTGTGCGTTGCTGCGGAGACTGCCAATACTGAGAGGAAAGTTCACGGTGCCGCTGGATAACTTGCTCTGCTTCTGGGCTTAACTGAAACGGCTTCTCTAAATTTTGCAAAGCGGCTGTCTGTCGAGATCCCGGATTTGAAATTTTGTTGACGTTTCTGTTTTGCATCTGTTGATGATTTGCATATTGAATCGGCAGAGGTGACTTGGCAGTGGGAATATGCGCTGCGTTAACAGGTTCGGTTTCAGGTCGGTAAGTTAATGTGCGAACAGGAACGAATTCTTCTTTCGATTCGAAGAAAGGTTGAGGCTGCGTTGCTGAATGATTCTGTTCAGGAATTGTTTGTTCGTAACTTGCCTGCTGAATGACCGGATTTTGTTTCGAAGCATAAGAGGCAACGGAAACTCCAAAAGCAGGTTCCGCTTGCGATTCCACACCGGGCGGTTCGGGCGGGTTGAGTTGTCCGAATGCTTCTTCCCTTTGAGAAGGTGGCAATTCGGAATGGGACATCGCCGTGGAATTATTTGTTGATTTTACAATCGACTGGTTGAGCAGATCGTTTTGTTGAACAAAATCTTCGTCTTCCAGCAAAATTCCGACGGTTTGTTGATCTCCAAACGGAATCAATTCCAGGTGCCAGGCGGTTAAACCACTCGCCATTAAACCGACAAACCACCAGACAGACCAAAGCGATTTCTTCTGCTGGCGATAGGGGCGTTCTTCAAACATAGCCATGACATTTTCCAATGTGCTCGATAATAAATACTTGAGAAATTCAAGAAGAGAAATTTATGGATTGAAGCCGCCGTATTGATCACTCAATGCCCGGTTCATTGCTTCAGAAATCTCATCATTGACATAATTATCTTTTGAAGGAATTGCCGGATCTTTGATGGAGAAATTATAAGAGTCTCGCCCTAACTCCGGACCTCGATTGAGCTTACGCAACTGGGCCGGCTGCAGGGAATGAGGCAGCAACTGGCAGCCTGTCATCATGCAAAGCACCACAGAAACGATGACGAATTTTGACACCGCCGGTAACAATTGGAATGTTGATTGCATGAACAGACTCCAGAAATGGAGAGGGATTTAAGGAAGGGATGGTTGATTATTGCCTCGATGTTGATCGCTGATTGCCATCGAAATAATCAGGCACAACTCAGACACAATAGAGTGGATAGGAGCCGTGGGAAAAGCTCTTCTTAAAGATTGCTTACAAAAAGTGCTTCCCACAACAGAGGCTGAATTTTAATCGAGAATGCAATCATTGCCTAGTGGAGAATTTCTTCACTGCTGTTCGCAACGTATCGCGAGTTTGTGGACTGTTCATTGAATATTCAGTAGTCTGTGTTCAGCGGTTTCAATGTTTCCTAATGCAAGGAGTACCTGATGGCGAATCAACAATACAAAATTATTCCTGATCAGCAAGAACTGGATTCTATTGAACGTGATCTCAATTTCTATCCCAGTGAAATCACCTCTCCCCAAGCACTTTCCGTTTCGCAGGTGGAATCTTACAACAAGCAGGGATTGATCCGTCCGGTCTCTATTTTTTCGGATGACGAAATCAAAAATATTCGTGACTACTTCGATGATTTACTTCAACGGGAAATAGCCAAGGGGGGCGACAGTTATTCGATCAGTTCTGCTCATCTTGAACATAGTCCCGTTTGGGATCTATTGAATCATCCAAAAATTGTTGCGATTGTTTCCGATTTATTTGGCGAGGACGTGATCGGCTGGGGCTCGCACTTTTTTTGCAAGATGCCTTACGATGGTAAAGCGGTCGCCTGGCATCAGGATTCGAGTTACTGGCCACTCTCGCCAAGCAAGGCGTTGACGGTTTGGCTTGCGATTGATGATGTCGATATGAAAAACGGCGGCATGAAGTTTATCGCTGGTTCCCATTTGCACGGTCACATGACCTACCGCCCCAGCACTGCTGAGGAGCATAATGTGCTCAATCAGACCATTGATAATCCCGAGCAGTATGGGCAATTGGTAGAGAACCCATTAAAAGCGGGGCAGATTTCGATTCATTCCGATTTATTGCTGCACGGCTCGGAACCAAATAATTCAGATCGCAGGCGTTGTGCGTTAACATTACGATATGCCGCTGCAGATGTTCATGCCCATTTAGGATGGAATGAAAAAGGTGTCTGGGTGAAAGGAAAAGACGATTCCGGGCACTGGAGCAATCAACCTCGCCCCGAGACAGAGTGTTGAATCCTGAGCGTACATGAGCAAGGAAGCGGCAAGTCGCGGGGTGAACTTCCGAAATCAACTTGCCTGTTGAACCTTCTGGAAGAATGGGAAAGCTGAGTCGCTTTTGTATTGCAAACTCGCTTTCCATCGCCTGGGATAAGTAGCTACAATAATTTCCAGGATATTTTAAGAGAATTGGGTAGCCCATCCGCTTTTAGCGGTTGGGTTGCGTAGCAACAAGAGGTTCGCGCCATGCGGCTTCCTTTAGATTGGAAGTTTCATTGAGATTGAACGAACATGGCGCGAGCATCTTGTGCCTGACGGCATCCAACCACTGAAGTGGTCAGGATACTCTCTTAGGTTATTGAAAGAGATGAAATTATGACTGAAACAACGGGGTCTTATACGGTTTTGGCCCGTCGTTATCGTCCGCAGACTTTTGATGAAGTTGTGGGACAACAGCATGTTGCACAGGCATTGCGAAATGCGATTTTGTGCAACCGTGTTGCTCACGCTTATCTGTTTACCGGGGCGCGCGGGGTTGGCAAAACGTCGATGGCTCGTATTCTTGCCAAGGCGTTGAATTGTCCCGAAGCAGTTGATGGAAACCCTTGCAACAAATGTGATTTATGCCTGGCGATTGCAGAAGGTGGGGATGTCGATGTGATGGAAATCGATGGAGCCTCCAACCGCGGGATCGATGATATCCGCGCCTTGCGCGCTAACGTCGGCATTCGCTCGATGCGTACTCACATCAAAATGTATATTATTGATGAAGTTCACATGTTGACCAAAGAGGCTTTCAATGCGCTGCTGAAAACGCTGGAAGAGCCGCCACCAAATGTGAAGTTTGTCTTCTGTACGACAGAACCACAAAAAGTCCCCGATACGATTCTTTCCCGATGCCAACGGTTTGATTTCGCCAGCATCGAAACACAGGTAATCGCCCAACGCTTGAAAGAAATTTCAGAAAACGAAGGCGTTGAAGTGACCAACGAAGCGATCGATTTAGTTGCCCGCCGAGCAGGCGGGTCGATGCGGGACAGCCAGTCTCTTTTTGATCAACTGCTCGCGTTCGGTGCAGATAAAATTGAAGCACGCGATGTTAACCAATTGCTCGGGACGGCTGAAGATGATCGACTGCTGAGAATTCTGAATTTCATTCATCAAAAACAACAAGGGCCCCTTTTGGATGAAATTAACGAAGCAGTTAAAGATGGCGTTCAACTGGGGAATTTGATTGACCAACTTGTGAACTGTTATCGAGATTTGATGGTCCTTTGCTGCGGTGCAGATTCGGTTGATTTAATTGGTGTCAGCTCTCTACAGCGGGAAACTTTTTCAACATTAGGAAAACAGATTGG
>JAJRTM010000244.1 GCA_024278285.1 Planctomycetota bacterium | reverse complement strand
CCATCAGCCTTGTGAATAAGAACTTCGTGATGCCCTGCGACTGCAAGCAATTTTCCATCGGGAGAATAATCCATGGAGGTAATCACCGGCGAGCGATAATAAACCGGCGGATGATTTGCATCATAAATCTTCTTTGCATCTTCGGGCGTATCATCTTTTGCCCCTTCTGCGATCCACGTATTAATCAACGCAATTTGCCTGATACTCAAAGAAGCCTTCCCCTTGGGCATTAACGCTTCGCCATCCTCAGGGGTAATCTGTTCCAGCAGCGTCCCTTGATTTGGTTTGCCTGCGACAACCGCAGGATCGCCCGATTCTCCCCCTTTAAGCAAAGCAGAAATTTCCGTCATCACATATTCGCCCTGCGGCTTGGCTGGTTGATGACACCCTTGACAATGAGCCTGGAAAATCGGCTTGATCTGTGTGTGATAACTGACCGAATTTGAAGCAACTTCTGCAGATGCTTTTTCCTGATCCTCAGCAGTAATTGAAAAAGGAGTAAACAGGGAACCGGTTAGCAGAATAGCAGTTAACGAGAACAAGAAGAGTTTTTTCATAAAATTGACCGAAACCTTAGAGTTTTTCATTAGCACATGCGCAACACTTGCGAGCTGAACGAGAAATTGCAAGACCCTCTGTCTGTTCGTGGCAAACCAGCCACGCTGGGCGCAAAGTGAGTCCGCAACGGTTCTGGTTCCATTGCTGGATTTCGGTGCATACCGATAGATAAGAAGCCGAGAACGGACATTGACTACGTCTCACGAAATTCAAAAGAACATCGCTGAGTAAGCCGATCCGTCGTGAGGTTGCCCGCAAGTCAAACTCGTATTTCTGATCATACAGACTTTTAATGAGGCAATATTGCTCAACAAAAGCAGGACAGAAATAGAGGACCGCAAGAAGAATACCCCTCACAGATACGGTAGCCGGGCCACTCAACCCGGCAGGCAGGATTCATATTCACATATCATTATGTAAAAAAGATTCACCATTTGCAACCGAAAAATACGTTTCATTCAAAATTGAAGCTGATTTTTTGCAGGTACAAAAATCCGCTACTTCGCCGGGATAAGCAAAGATTCACGGGTCGGTGACAAAACTGAAGGGACTCCCAGCAGTTGCACAAAGTGGTCTTCGAAGAAACCATTGGTCGGCTTACTGAGAGTCAACCGCCAGACTTCTCCCTGTTTTGATTTGCCATTATTGCTCGCAAACAATGTCGGACTGGCGATGTTTTGTTGAGACCAGACATTCTTGCCGGACGAATCAAACAAGGCGGCATTGACACGCTCTTTACCGCCTCCACCAATTACTATCACTCCCCATTTTTCTACGCCAGAGGGAACCCAGAAAAAGAAATCGCCGGCTGCTGCCATCAGGCGAATGGGCCCTCTCTTAGAAGCAAGACACAACCTGTGGGAAGTGGAGACAATCGAAACGAAATTGGTTCCCGGCTCGCAACGGATGAAATAAGAGCCGGTTTCCGGAGCCTCGAATTCACAGGCTGCACTTTCTTTGAAGGGAACCTGAACAACTTTGAGAACCTTGCCCGAAGGTGCAGTCACGGTAACCGGCATCTTATCGCCGGAGTATTTAACAAGTTGATTGAAAGAAAAAGTAACCGAGACCAGCTCGCCCTTGACTGCGTACATCACATAATCAGCCGTGTGGCGTCTACGAACCAGGCGTGGACTAAAAGGAGTGGTTGGTTTATCTGCAACCAGCGGAACCAGTTTCAGCCCCTCCATTTTGAATTGCTTGATACCGGCTCCTTTGCCGGGCGGCATCCACTTACTAATCAGCTCTTTGGTCAGCGTGTAATTCGTAACTCCCTTTCCTCGCTCAACTTGCAACGTGCCGGTGATATCGGCTACGGAAATTCTGTAAGACGAATCGATGAATGACATCACCGGGTTTTTCGCAGCGGTTTTGATGACACAGTTTTCGAATTTGATGCCACCGATATCCTCAACAACTCCTGTTCGTGCTAAAAATGTAATTGAAGGTGTAGCAGAAGCATCAATGCCGGGACCGATGAAAGTACAGTTTTTGAACTCCATCGGGCATGCTGCTGCAGGTTTGTCGTAAATTAGAATGGGAGTTTTCTTCGTGCTTTCAAACGTGCAATTCTCCAAAACGATGGAACCTTCGACGCTCCCCTGCTCCACATTTTTCGTTGCACAGACCAGTCCTGAACTGGTTCCCGAGGCGTGACAATTTTCGAAACGGATCGAAATCGGTATTGATTTCCGATTCAGATTTGGCAGATACATTAAATATCCATAACCGGTATTGTTTTCCGCAGCACAATTCCGCAAAACGCAATTCACGAGTCGCTCGCTCGGTAAATTCGGTTCGAAATCGACCCCGGCCATCGGTGCGGTGCCATCCGTTTGAGTGAATTTACAGTTTTCAATCAACAGGTTTTCTGCACTGATAATGCTGATTCCCTGTCGGTAATTCCGTTCGCAAATGAGATCTTTAAGCTGTATGTTCTTGTTCGTAACGCCTGGCTTAGAAACGCCCAGATAAATTCCATCCCCGCCACTTTCTTTGAGAATCAAACCTGAAACGGTCACATTCGAGCAACTCCTGATACTTAAAATATTGCGCCACTCTGCTTTTGGGTACGGCTGGGCATCGTAATCGGCCCTGCGCATCTGGAGCGTCGCTCCGTAACCAGTCAACGTGATGTTGTTTTGCAGTGAAGCCGAAAAGAGCGAATCGGTTTTCCCTTTGAATTCGCCCTTTTTTGCCAGGATAACAACACCTTTTTCAAAAACGATCTCCTGATCACTTGCCAGTTGTAATTTTTTGACAATCCACGGCCCCGCCATTTTTTCAATGATAACTTTTGAGGCACCGGAGTTGATAGCCGACTGAATCGCAGCGGTCGAGTCAGCAGGATCAAATCCCCACCAGGACGCACGGGCGACAGACGTTTTCCCGGCGATCACTGCATCAATCGCCTTTTGATTCGACTCAGCCCCATCACTTGCGGTTGTGGTCGTGAGGACAGCAAGGAAAAGAGTAAAAGTTTTTATTTGAAGTTTATTCATGCTAATTCATTTTGTAGGGTGCGTCGTGACGCACCTTTTTCATCACACGAACAAGCTGGTGCGTCACGACGCACCCTACGAGATACCGGGAACTTATTTCGGGCCTATTCCTAACCCGGCAAAGCCGGAACCAAACAGGAAAAATAAAAATAACCACAGAGACTCAGAGATCACGGAGAAAAATACTCACGCAAAGACGCGGCGACGCAAAGAGTTTCCCACATCGCGTTCTAAAACAAATGAGATTCGAATGAACGAATGAAACCACCTTGAATAATATTTCTTTTTCTTCTCTTCTTTTTGCCTTGTCTCAGTGTTCTCCGTGTCTTGTATGTTAATTGTAAGATGTTAAATGTTTAATTGGTAGGTGTTCTGTTTGTCCTGCCGAAGCGCAGCGGAGGCAGGACAAACAGAACACCCGGCGGTAGATCGATTGTGTCTGGGTCTCT
>JAJRTM010000243.1 GCA_024278285.1 Planctomycetota bacterium | reverse complement strand
TCATCACCGAAAAGAACATCTCACCAGACAGAATCATTGTGGGTGCTGCCGGTGATACCGAGCAGAGGATGATGACACGCGACTCAAAAAAACAATCTCAAAATCATCGGGTTGACGTATTTTTGATTGACGCGATATAACTCCCATATATTGTCGTTTTCGAGCCTAATGCACGAAAAGATAGGCAAGGTGCGTCGTCTGGCGTGACTCCTTGCTGATTTTTGCGTTCAATTGCGTTTTGAAATGCCGGCAAATGAAGTGGTATTTTTTAATGGGTACCTCTATTAATTCAAAAATTGTCTACTGGACGGATGGTAGGAATTCTTGCCTGCCTAAAACTACGGCAATGTTCAAACGAGACAGACAGGAATGCCTGTGCTCCTTTTGAATTAATAGAGGTTCCCTAAAATCGAACTTTTGACATCAGGGAGGATGTCTTATGGCTACAGATGCTCCGGAAGAAGCAGCCCCAGCAGTGGAAGAAGAACAAGAGGAAAAGAAATCCTCTGGGTTCTGGACGAAGTTTGCTGCAGTGGCGGGGCTACTGGTTCTCGTCATGGTGGGTGAGTTCGCAATGCTGTTCTTCGTGTTTGGAGAATCCAGCGGTGGCGATGTCGATCCGAACGACCCCGAAATTCTCAAGGCGGAAGAGCTGGAAGATACGGATGTTGTGGAAGTCGATATTGCTTCGTTCAATTGCTCGAACACATTATCTGCCCAGGGACAAATCATTCATATTACTTTCGATTTGTGTGTGGAAGTCCCTCGAAATTTGAGTGAGCAATTCACCTTTGCGAAAAAAGATCATAAAAATCGAATCAAACAGGCGGTCAGTACCATTATCAGAAATGCGGGGACAGAAGAACTGAACGATCCCCATTCAAGTACCATCAAGCGGCAGATTCGAGAAGAGATCAATAAAATACTCAACCAGAGTTACGTCACTTCGGTGCTCATCACAGGGTTTCGTGCGATCGAGCAATAATGTTTTATTTTGGATGAGCGTAGATGTCAATTATTGTTGTCTCACATTAACCAATCACTAAAACAACTCAGCTAGCAGTTTGGATGCTAACGTGGCCAATGAAGACGATCTTTTAGATCCAAGTGAAATTGAAGCCTTGTTGAATCAGACAGGGGGCGGAAGCTCTGAGCCGACGGCTGAAAAACCGCCTGCCGAGGCTCCCTCTACACCTGCTTCCGCAGAGCCGGCAGCAGGTGGTGCAGAAGACGACCTGCTTGATTCTTCAGATATTGACGCTCTGTTCGCAGGGGGGGCCGGTGCAGCTCCCGCGACACCAGCAGCAAATCCAACGGCTACTGTTGAATCAGCAGGAGCAGGAAATGACCTGCTCGATTCTTCAGATATTGACTCTCTTTTTGCAGGGGCAGGTGCAGCTTCGCCTGCTCAACCAGCAGCAACCAATCCAGCAGCAGGAGTTCCTGGAGCAGAGCAACTCATCAACGAAGCAGAGGCAAATCTGGCAGCAGCGATCGCTCCCAGTTTAGGAAATTCGAATCAGAAAACAGAAGATACTTCAGCCGCAACGCCCTTACCGCTAAACAATTTCGCGTTGTCGCCAGGTGGGGGCGAACGTTCCGAACTATCGATGCTTCAAGATGTCGAACTCGATTTAAGAATTGAACTCGGGCGAACAGAATTGATGATCGAAGAAGTTGTCGCACTCGCCGCGGGCAGTGTCGTGCCGCTCGATAAATTGGCCGGTGACCCGGTTGATATTTTAGTCAATGGACGATTGATTGCACGTGGAGAAGTGCTTGTATTGAATGATAATTTTTGTGTTCGAGTCGCTGAAATTTTAACGCCACAAGATTAAAATGTGGTTAGTGAAAAACGATCCGGGGGGATCCGATCACTTGATCAGTTTTAGGGGGAGGATGCAAGGATGCGTCCAGTTTTATTTGTACTACTGTTAGCTGGTATTTGCAACGTGCAGACGTGCTATGCACAGACTCCGCCAGGTCCGTTTTCTAATGCGAAATCAATTTGGGAAACACCACCGGTCGCAAAACAGACAACGGCGTCCGGCTTGAATATCAACAAACCAAACGCTCAGGCACAAAAGCCTCAGTCGCTTCTCATTCAGCACAATTCTGCCCCCCGATCAATTCTCCCGGCATCATTTGAACAAGAACAAACGCCAAGGCAGAAAAGTTCTGCGATGAAAACAGTCTCCTCAAACAGGCCAGTTTTGCCATTAAGAAAACCGGGGGAGAAATTATCGAAACAAGACAAACAGAATACAGCAGATAAAAAACGGCTCGGTTCCACCTCTCAGCAACTCGGCACAACCACTTTAGTGCTGGGCGGGATTATTGCGATAATTTTGTTCGCCTCCAAGTTTATGAAAAAGCATACTCGCCTGGGAACAATGAATCTTTCATCGGAAGTTCTTGAAGTTCTTGGTCGTAAGATGCTGGATCAGAAACACTCGATCCATTACGTCTTGTGTGGCAATCGAATACTGATTCTCGGAACCTCGCTGGAGGGAATGAGAACGCTGGCTGAAATTACGGACCCGGTTGAAATCGATAGAATCCGAGGCGAATGCAAACCGATTCCCGTTGAATCAACAATCGGGAATTCATTTGGTTTTCTCCTTTCAAGAACAGAACGAGAAACCGAACAGGTCGATCTGGATAAGCAACATCGCAGACGTCAAAAGAAGCGGAGCAGGTCACGAAGTCGCTCAAAAGAAATATCTAAAGATAATAACCAGCCCCCCGCACCAAACCTGGCGGACTTTGGGTTAAATCTTGATGCAATCAGAGAGGGGCGATCATGATGGTAGCCCTTCGGCGACATTGCCTTCTTGGGGGAGTTTTTGCTTTTGCCTTTCTGGTTTTTCTGGGAGTCCCTCAAACTTCTTGGGGACAACCGGGGAATTCAAGCAATGTGCCAGCCTTGCTTCCCAGAAGTAACAACACACAAAATCTGCTTCCCTTGCCCGCGGAGACAATCTCTGCGGAGTTTGGTAATAATACCGATCCCGTTTTTCCAGCCGGGCTTGATCCTGATAAAATGCTCTCGCCCCGCGGATTAACGCCGACATTGAAGCTGATGATTCTGTTAACGCTGATCACGTTAGCTCCTTCCATTTTAATTATGACAACCTGCTTCATTCGAATTATCATTGTCCTCGGGTTACTTCGGCAGGCACTCGGAACGCAGCAGTTGCCGCCCAATCAGGTACTGCTTTCCATCAGTATGTTTCTGACAATTATGGTGATGTGGCCTGTTTGGAAGCAGGCATACGAAAATGGAATCCAGCCGTATTCAGAATCGCAGTTTGAATCGGTTGAAGATCAGGAGAAAGGGTTGCAACTGGCACTCGAACGTTCTCTGCTTCCGATTCGTCAATTTATGAGCGATCAGATTTTTCGTACCGGAAATGAAAATGCGATTTGGATGCTTGTCGAATATCAACGTCCACC
>JAJRTM010000242.1 GCA_024278285.1 Planctomycetota bacterium | reverse complement strand
CGGACCGATATCGATTATACAACTCGCATCGGAGCCTTTGCCGCCGCTCATGCACAGCGCGCCTGTTACACGTTGTGGGAACGACAGGGGCATATTCGACTGATTCAAACGCAGGCCGATTTCGATGATCACCTTGCCAAGTGGACCGCGAAAAAAGAGGGCGAAAATCTGCCGTTGGGAATGATCCTTTCGATGGAAGGAGCCGACCCGATTACACAGCCGGATGAACTTTCAATGTGGCACGAAAATGGACTGCGCGCGATTGGTCCGGTTCATTACGGCTTCGGGCAATATGCAGCAGGTACCGCGGTAGAGGGACCGTTGACATCCGATGGGAAAAAACTGCTGCAAAATATGCAAGAGTTGAAAATGGGATTGGATGTGACTCACTTATGTGATCGCAGTATGGAAGAAGCGATCGATTTGTTCGAGGGGACCATTTGGGCATCGCATCATAATTGCAGAACGCTCGTTCCAGGGGATCGCCAGTTGAGTGACGATTTGATTCGTCTGTTGATTTCACGCGGAGCCGTCATCGGGGCATCGTTTGATGCCTGGATGCTCAAAGCGGGCTGGCAGATCGGTTCGACCGTTGCAGGCGAATTGAAAATTGAAGCGGCTGTAGATCATATCGATCATATCTGCCAAATGGCGGGCAACACCAATCACTGCGCCATCGGCAGCGATCTCGACGGCGGCTTCGGCAACGAACAGACTCCTTCAGACTTAAAATCAATCGCAGATTTACAACGCATGGATGAACTTTTGAGTAACCGTGGATATAGTGATGAAGACATCGAAAAAATATTCAATAAAAACTGGCTACGATCTTTCCGGGCCGTTTTGCCTCAGGTGTGATCTTTATGTATAAAAGAGTTGGTTTGAGAAAAGCAGGGTAGCCCGACCACTTCAGTGGTTGGGGGCCGTCAGGCACAAGATGAATGCGCCATGTGCTTTCAATTTCTTTTGAACTTCCAATAATGATGGAACTCACATGGCGCGAACATCTTGTTGCTACGCAACCCAACCGCTAAAAGCGGATGGGCTACCCGATATTTGGTTGAACTAACTACTCAGCGATAATTGGATTAGTTAAAGTTTGGGGGGGGTGATTAAACACTTGGTTATGAAATTGCCATTATGTAGGGTCCGCTATTGCGGACCATCGCATGAAATGGTGGTGTCGAACTTCCGATGTGGTCTGCAATAGCGGACCCTACGACTGACCGGCTTTATGATGAATATTTGAAAGAATTGGAAGATGAAGGGGTAGTCTGATGGCTGGGCATAACAACTTCAATAAATTACGGGGCAAGATGTCATTGGAGCAAACGGAAGCTGTTAAAGAACGTGTTGAATTTTTGAAAAATGAGATGCTGCTTAGTGAACTTCGTAAACAATCCGGTATGACGCAGGTCGAATTGGCTAAGATTCTAGGGATCAGCCAGCCAACCCTTTCCAGCAGGGTAGCCCGACCACTTCAGTGGTTGGGGGCCGTCAGGCACAAGATGAATGCGCCATGTGCTTTCAATTTCTTTTGAACTTCCAATAATGATGGAACTCACATGGCGCGAGCCTCTTGTTGCTACGCAACCCAACCGCTAAGAGCGGATGGGCTACCCGATAATGGGATAACATCATGAATGAAAAATCAGCACAGAGCGAAGGGGAAACTTCGTTTGAGTACGATCCTTCGTACTTGAATGCGTTACGTGAATTGTACGTAATGGGCAGGCTTTGGGTGATCAGCCTGGTTTGGTCGATGGGCTATTGTGCGCTGTTTGCTTATCGCTCCCCGGAAGCAAACGAACCGGTGGCTATCATTTGGGGGGTGCCGAGTTGGGTTCTGTGGGGGATCGCGCTGCCCTGGGGTTTTTGCAGTGTAGCCACGATCTGGTTTGCTCTGTTTTACATCAAAGAAGATGACGCTGACCTGCTTGCTGCGGAAGCTTTGCTGGAAGAATCACTCAAAAAATCAGAAAGTGACGTCTTGTGAGATTATCCTTCATTGATTCACCAACAAGTTTCGTTCTGGCGATTTCCGATGCCAACGCAGCACTGGTTACGTTCGGGCTTTACTCTCTGATTGTGCTTGGGCTGGCGATACTGAGTCATCGTTTGTTGTCCCGTCGCAATTTTCTGGCAGAGTATTTTCTGGGCAGCCGCAGTTTGGGCGTTTGGCCGTTTATGTTTACGTTTGCTGCCACGAGTGCCTCTGCGGGTTCGTTCGCCGGATTCCCTTCGCTGATTTACGCACACGGCTGGGTGCTTGCCCTGTGGATTGCCGGCTACATGATGGTGCCTCTTATTGGAATGGGACTGCTGGCGAAACGGCTCAACCGGATGGCAAGGCAATCCGGAGCGATCACACTTCCCGAATTGATGTATTCACGATTCGGACATGGTTCGGTCGCTGTGGTTGCGACCGCGCTCATTGTTTTTCTGCTGACGTTTTATCTGGTGCCTCAATTCAAAATCGCCAGCATCATTTTGCAATCGCTGATGGCTGATGTCCCGATCTGGCATCAGTCTGCGTTGCTGTTGGGTTCAGTGACATCTACCATTCCGTATTTAGATCAGGCGGACCCTGGTTATCTTCTGGGGTTACTTTCGTTTTCGATCATGGTGATTGCCTACACTTCGCTGGGCGGATTTCGTGCGGTTGTCTGGACCGACGTGCTGCAAGGCATTGTGATGTTTACCGGCGTGATCATCATGCTGGTGCTCGTCCTTCAGCAAGTGGGCGGTCTTTCGAAAGCAACAAACACGTTGGCGAAAATGACGCCTCCCGTGTTATGCGATGCAACTTTTAGCCGAACCGATAAGACAGCAGCAGGACCGATTCAAATACCAAGTGAAAGCTGGTTCGAACTGGCTGGCGCGGAAGGAAAGCCAACGCGTCTGTTTCGCATCAACGAAATTGCTCGCATTCTGGAAAAGAAAAATGACTCCAAGTCCGTCAAATGTGTTGAACTTCTCAGCCAGTATGAACGAGACCTGTTTCAATCATGGAAAGAAAAAAAGAAAGCCGTTATTGTTCCAGATCATATACTTGCCGAAGTTTCCAACGAAAAACCTTATCAGCACGGAGCCGGGCAAACTGGTGTTTATGTTTCTGCACCGGGCCCCAACTTCAACGATGTCAACGGCTTTTTGCCGATCGCGTTGGCCATTTCGTTCTTCATGTACTGGGCGATTGGCGGAGCCGGGCAGCCCGGCAGCATGGTTCGACTGATGGCGTTTGACAGCGTCAAAACATTGAAACGTGCGTTGGCTTTGTTGGTGATTTACTTTGGCGTCATTTATGTTTCGCTCGTTCTTATCTTCTGCTGTTCCCGCGTTTTGATACCCGGTTTGGATCAAACGCCGGACCGCATCATGCCGCTATTATCGATGCACCTGGCATCGACAGCGGGCATCCCGTGGTTGGGCGGCTTGTTGATGGCGGCTCCGTTTGCGGCCGCGATGTCCACGGTAGACAGTTTCATGTTGATGATTTCTTCGTCGTTGGTGCGTGATATTTATCAACGCGGTTTCAATCCTGATGTCAGCGATAAAACAGTCAAACGACTCAGCTACTTCTGCACGGTCGCGATCGGAGTAATCGTAATGTTTGCCGCGGTGAACTCGCCGAAGTTTTTACAGATACTGATTGTCTTCACCGGTGGCGGCCTTTCATCCGCGTTTTTGATCCCCATTTTTTATGCGATGTACTGGCCACGCTTCAACAACACGGCTGCAATTGCTTCGATGCTCGCCGGGTTCTTTTCTTATTTAAGCTTGTACGCAGCAGGCGTCTATATTCACCAGGCAGCCAAGCCGTACCTGCTTCTTTCGCAAGACCCGTTCCTGTGGGGCTTGGTCGTCTCTGCAGCAGTTGGCTACTTCGTTTGCAAAGCAACCCCGCCCGCTCCTCTGGAAATCCAAAAGAAATTTTTCGGGCGTAACAAGCAAGCGGCTCAATAATCTTGTTATCAATAAAGAGCTATTACTCCCGTTCGAACAGGCAGAACGGGAGTAATCGGCAGAGCCTGTACTGTGTTGAATAATCCGTACAAGGCGATCTTTTGGTGGGAAGGTATGTTTTGCTCGTCATGCGTGTCGATGTTGAGCTATGAGGCAGGATGATTCAGCATGAAACCTCCTCATTCAACATGAGAGACTTGCTGGAGATTTTTAGTAACCGCCGTCATCGCTCAACCCCCCTCTGAGCGGTGCCGGCGTTTTTTATTCCTCTCTTTCCCCCTCCTCCAACAACAGGCCCGAAAGTGAAATCAATTTTTGTTTCGGAGTTTTTATGTTCTGGTGCTTGGCCCGATGAAGACCTGCCCGAATCGCTGGTCACCGAAGGGCGTTTGATGCTCGAAGCGATTTGCGAAGATCTTCTTCAATCTGGTGAATACAACGTCTGCACAACGCGCGACCAAAGGGTTACCCTCAGCGATATTTCCGGCCTGGAAGTATTCGATGTTGTTTCTCCCGAACAGGAATGGGAGATGTTCCAAAAACTGGCCAGGCATTGCGACGGAACAATCGTGATCGCACCGGAACTGGATGAAATTCTTTGCGATAGAATTGAATGGCTTGAGCAAAACGGGCTGAATCGCTTGATGTCCAGTGCAGCAGCGGTGCGACTCTGTGCGGACAAATGGCTGTTTTATGAATTCTGTTTAGAACACGAAATACCGACGCCGAATACCTATCAATGCCGGGATGAATTCGCAGAAGATTTTGAATTCCCCCTTCCGTTTCCTTTTGTCATCAAGCCACAATTTGGAGCCGGGACAACAATGACGGCAGTGATTGAGAGTAAAGAAAGCTGGTCGAAATTTTCATCGCACCGCACAACCGAAAATGATTTCCCTCCTTATTTGCTTCAACCTTTTCTTCCCGGCGAACCTGTTTCAATTGCCTGTATCATTTCGCTAGATGGCAAGCATATCGAATGGTGTCCAATGACCAAGCAGCTTTTTGAAGGACTCGAATACCAGGGAGGTATTGTTCCCTTTGAGAGTGATTTTGTTCAACAAGTCCGAGGGGTCGCCGAGGATGTGGCAAAGAATCTGCCGGGCTTGCGTGGTTACATCGGTTTCGACTTTCTGCTTTCTCCCGATTCCGATAAGCCCGTGCAAATATTGGAGATCAATTCCCGGCTGACGACCAGTTACCTTGGGTATCGCGAGATTGCTGAGGAATCCCTTGCAGTTCGTCTTGTCCATTCAGAAATCAATAGTCCACCCCAGTGGACCACGAAGCAGGTACAGTTTGATACTCAGGGAAATATTATGTTCCTGCCTGGAAGATAATTCGCCGGGGATACATTGAATTTTCCATCACAAGCGTTTAACGGCAATACCGTTCATGTTTTCATAAGTCGCGACTCTTGCTAAGGTTATGTTTGAACTAAAACAAACACCAGCAAGGAGTCGCGATATGTTTGAGCAAGGTTGCTCCCGTTTGCCTGCGGATGAGAGT
>JAJRTM010000241.1 GCA_024278285.1 Planctomycetota bacterium | reverse complement strand
AGATGACAGAGAATTCGAGCGATCCATCATCTTCCATCTCGCCGGAATCAGTAAATAGATGGCCCAAATCTATGAGTACCTCGGGCGATCCTTGCAGGAATTTCAAATCGGGAATCAGCTTCAGGATTTTCCGATCTGATGCTGCCTCTTCAGTTGAAGAAGGATCCTGTTCAGCAGGCGGGGAACTTTTATCGGTTTGGGTAGCGGTTGGTTCAGCCGATTCACCACCAATCAGCTTTTCTGACATCAAAAAGCAAAGAGATATGACCGAAACAATTGCACAAGCAAATACAACGTTAGAGAGACCGCTTTGATGGAAGCGATTGAGTCTATTTTTGCTAAGGGAAGCGAGATTCATCACAGGATTCCAGATAAATAATTGATGACGTACTGTCAAAGACTTTCAAACCGATCCTATGAGCAACTACGATGACTCATTTCAATATATCCGTTAACATGCCATGAAAACTAGCGTGATTATGATTATTTCAATTAGAAAGAAGTCATGTTCACACGGTTGGGCATGCTACCACTGCTGGTCACGGATGTAAAGGAATCGGATATTTCGGTGTGAGTAATGATTGTATTACTCACGGTTAATTTTTTGCGTTTCTTGCAAATTTCTAACAAGGTTCAATTTTGGTGTCGGCGATCAGAATGAACCAGCCATGCTGGAGTTTATGAGTTTTCTTCCAGTAGGCCGTCTCAACTATTTTAACCGGCACTCAAATGAAATTCTGAGTGGGGCTCCATACCGAACTGTGCGATATGCTAAGGGCAATATATTAAGGTGTGATAAAGAGACTGTGTGAGTTATCAAGCTCAAAAAAAGGATCGCCGTTGCATCGCGAATGACTGATGCGTCGGGGCCAGTTTAGAAAGACGTTCCCTGTTGTATTTGTATCGTGTTTTGTAGAATAGCAAGTTTTCTTTGAAACATTCACGCATTTCCATGAGTGGAAATTTCCGACTCTACCGGATTCTATGTGCAGTCGGCTTGAGTAATCAAGAAGTGCTTCACTCTGGGGCCTCGAGCGAACCATTGCTGCGGGGCTTTACTTTTTTTTTGGCTGAAGGCCTCTTTTACCATAGCCTGGGGCATCGCCCCAGGAAGAGATTAAGAGAAAACCCCTTGGCTGAAAGCCATAAACAAATGCATTGAATATGGCTTTCAGCCAATCAGTTAATTCTATCCTTTTTACCTGGGGCGATGCCCCAGGCTATGATGGGATTGGCCTTCAGCCAATAAAAAACGGTTTATAATTACTGGCACATAGAATCCATTAGAGTCAGGAAAATTTAGATGAGTTTGCCGTTCAACCAATATGCTTTGCAACTTAAAAAAACGATGCTAACTGACAGGCACCGTTTGCAGCGACAATTGCGCGAACTTGAAGCAGCAGAAAAGCAGGGCAAGGTTTCCGAAAAACGCTTGAAGAGTTTTACCGATCAACTGGAACGCTCCTTCCAACGGGCGGAAAAACGTAGAGCGTTATTGCCGATTCCCAAATTCTCGGGAGAGTTGCCGATTGATGAACATCGTGAAGAGATCAAGCAAGCGATTGAGGCCCATCCAGTCGTCATTGTTTGTGGCGAAACGGGATCGGGAAAATCGACGCAACTTCCGAAAATTTGTCTGGAAATGGGGCGTGGTGTTTACGGCTTCATCGGACATACGCAGCCTCGGCGTCTGGCTGCCCGCTCGGTCGCTGCCCGTGTTGCGGAAGAACTTGAATCAACCGTTGGCGAACATGTCGGTTTCAAGATTCGCTTTACCGATTTAACAAAACCGGGTACGTATATCAAACTGATGACTGATGGTATTCTGCTTGCGGAAACCAGATCGGATCGTTTTTTGAATGCGTACGAAACACTCATCATCGACGAAGCCCACGAACGTTCGTTGAACATCGATTTTTTGCTCGGCTATGTGAAACGGTTGTTAACAAAACGACCGGAGTTTCGATTGATTATCACGTCTGCCACAATCGATGCCGCTCGTTTCAGCGAACATTTTACGATTCATGGCAACCCCGCACCGGTTCTACATGTTGAGGGGCGAACTTTCCCTGTCGAAACGCGATACCGTCCCCCGAAGAAAACCGATGAAGGGGGCGAAGCGGATTGGCGAATTGCGCTCACCGATGCCGTTGATGAATTAACGCTGGAATCTCGTGGAGATATTTTGACGTTCCTGCCGACCGAACGAGAAATTCGTGAAGCCGCCAAGGTGTTGCGGGGGCATCTCACCAGAACCCGGCGAATCGGAAATGAGATGGAAGTCCTTCCGCTTTACGGTCGGTTATCGGTAAAAGAACAACGGAAAATATTCCAGCCGCACAACAAACAGCGAATTGTTCTGGCAACCAACGTGGCTGAATCTTCCTTGACTGTTCCCGGCATCGAAACAGTGATCGATTTAGGAACGGCTCGCATCAGTCGCTATTCCCCGAGATCGAAAATGCAGCGTTTGCCAATTGAGGCAGTCTCAAAAGCATCCGCCAATCAACGAAAAGGGCGCTGCGGGCGGACATCGCCGGGGATTTGTATTCGTCTTTATTCTGAAAAAGATTTTGAGTCACGAGAAGAATTCACGCCCCCCGAAATACAACGAACAAACTTAGCACATGTTATTCTGCAAACGATATCACTCAATCTGGGACCGCTGCATGAATTCCCATTTCTTGATCCTCCCCGAGGCGGAATGGTTCGCGATGGACACAAAACATTGTTTGAACTGGGAGCGATCGATGAGAAACAACAATTAACCGATATTGGTCGCCAACTCGCCAAATTCCCGGTTGATCCTCGTATCGGTCGCATGATTCTGGCTGGACACGATGAAAACTGTATGCACGAAATATTAATCATCGCAAGTAGTCTGGAAACGCAGGATGTGCGAGATCGGCCCGTCGAATTACGACAGGCAGCCGACCAGGCGCATGCCCAATTTAAGCATGAATCTTCCGATTTTATCGGTCTGCTCAAACTATGGGACTTTTATCAGCACCTGAAGCGAAATTTATCTCACAGCAAATTTCGCAAAGCATGCAAGCAAAACTTTCTTTCTTATAATCGCCTTAAAGAATGGGGCGACATTCATCGGCAGTTAATGCAATTGGTCGAAGAAGCGAAGTTGCCCATTCGTAAACGAAAAGATAATGAAGACGCGGTCCACCGGGCGTTGTTGACGGGGTTACTTTCAAATGTTGCCTTTCTGGAGGATAAAAAGGAGTACGTTGGCTCCGGCGGCACCAAGCGTTTCATCTGGCCCGGTTCCGGCCTCCATTCTAAGAAACCGAAGTGGATTACTTCTGCAGAAATGATTGAAACGTCCCAGCGTTATGCCTTGACGGTTGCCCGAATTAATCCCGCCTGGATCGAACCACTGGCGAAACATCTGGTGAAACTTTCACACAGCGAACCGCATTGGGATCAAAAAACTGGCTCAACAATGGCCTGGGAACGTGTCACGTTATTTGGCATGACGATCATTCCGCGCAGACGCATTAACTACGGTCGGATTGATTCTGAGCACGCCCGGGAATTAATGATTCGCGACGGTTTGGCAACAGGAGAAATTGAAACGCATGGCGATTTCCTCTCTCACAATCTTTCAGTCGTCGAAGAAGTTCGCAAAACACAAGCCAAAATTCGCAGACACGATTTCGGTTCGCTGGAACAGATTGTGATCGAATTTTATGATGAGCGAATTCCAGAAGATTGCTACGATTTAGCCCGCTTCGAACAATGGCGAAAAAAGATCGAAGTCGAAACTCCACAAAAACTATTTCTGTCGGTCAGTGATCTGGCTCCTGTGGAAGAAAAAAAACTTGATCGCAGTCAATTTCCCGATGCACTCGTCTTCGAGAATTTACAACTGCCTCTATCTTATCATTTGCAACCCGGCGAAGAGGATGATGGCGTGACCGTGACGGTGACGGTCGATCAACTGCATCAACTGCGAAGTGAACTTCTCGACTGGCTGGTTCCCGGACTGGTACAGGAAAAAATTGCAGCCCTGATTAAAACGCTACCCAAATCGTTACGAACCAAACTCGTCCCCGCTCCCGATACCGCCCGCGAAGTCGCCAGCCAAATTACCTACGGGCAGGGGCCTTTTCTGCAAACAATTACCGCTCACTTGCAACGTATTGCAGGAGAGCCCGTTTCGTCTGATGCGTTTGATCTCGAAGCGATCCCGCGTCATTTGCAAATGAATATGAAAGTAATCGACAAACAGCAGCAGCCATTGGGAACCGGACGCAACCTGATTCAATTGCAAACGGAATTTTCGCTTGTGCCAATTCGTTCGAATAACAAAAGCAGCACAGGATCACAGAAAAAGCAAAAGGCAGGCCCGAAGTTAAGCACTTTGGCCAAGCAAACGAAATGGCACCAAGATCATCTGACAAAATGGGAGTTCGATCAGTTTCCCGATAAGGTTGAAATTCGAATGCAGCAATATATCCTCACCGGATACCCTTGTTTAATCGACACCGGAAAAGCGGTGCAACTTCGTTTACTCGAATCTCCGCAAGAAGCAAGGAAAAAAACAGAGCAGGGCTTATTCCGCTTGTTTTGTATCGCGGCTGAATCGAAAATCAATCATCAGCTTCAATGGTTTCCAGAAATTGAAAAACTGGAATTGGCCAGCACCGTTTTCCCCGGCTTAAAAAATATCCGTTCTCAGTTAAGAGTGATGATCGCTCAGAGAGCATTCCCTGAAATAACTAAAATACCTCAAACGCAGCAGCAATATAAAGAACTGATCAAACAAGGTATCAACAATCTTTCACCAGCGGTTCAGGAAGTGGCACAGGTAACCAAGCCGTTACATGCGAGGTATCGAGAAGTTCTCAAGCAGATCGAACAGCTTCATGCACCAATCTGGAATGAAGCCAAACGAGAGATGCAGCAGCAACTGGAAATGTTAATCAGTCCTCAATTTCTGGCTGAAACCGACTGGGATTTTCTGACGCAATATCCACGCTATCTTCAAGCGATACAAACTCGCTGCAAAAAACTAATGAATGCAGGATTAGAAAAAGACCGCAGCGCGATGCAGGAATTAGCTCCGTTCCTGCGGCGAATGATCGAAGGATATACCTCCAGCATTGCAAACGATCCAGAATTTATCACCTACCGCATGATGCTGGAAGAATACCGCGTTTCGTTGTTCGCCCAACAACTGGGAACCGCCCAATCGGTCTCCCCCAAACGTTTAGAACGCCAATGGAAAAAAGCGATTCGATAACGATTCAATTCGCGACCAGTGAACTGGTATCGCGTTTGACTAATTTATCCCGCCAGGAGAAATTCATCTCGATGGCGTGTCGTGCCAGGAAGAGGAGCTTTTTGTAATCGATATGCGGGCAAGGCAAATGTGGTGCCGCCTGGCGTGTGTTGGTTGCATCGAATGTGGGATCGTTTCGCCAATACGAATTGTAAACACGAATATGTTCGTAGAAGAATTGTTCAATTTCAGTTGGGTCATCAATCGAATATTTATTGCCGAACAGTTGAGTCCCAAACGTTTTCGCAGATGCCTGCAAAACAGCAAGCAAAGTACGAATTTGAACCGGGTTTCTTGGTGTCAGATGATACGTATTTCCATGATGCTGAGGACTTGCAATGATGTGCGACATCACCGAAGAAACCCAGTCAACAGGCACAAAGTTTTTATCTTCGGTACCATTCAGCGTTACACGTCCCGGAAAGAAATCGGAATGCCCGGTAAATTGTTTTTCCATCGCAGAATGGTTGCACATGGTGTTAATCAACTGCACAGCCGCATAAAAACCATGGAAGGTATTCGTGAAACCGGTTTGTGAATCTCCCACAATAATACTGGGGCGATAAACAGTATGTGATTGAATGAAGCTCGCCTGGCGGGTCATCTCTTCCGCTTCGACCTTACTTTCTTCGTAAGGGTTGCCGAATTCCTGCCCTTCGTTCAATTCTGTTTCCAGCACGATTCCAGATCGAAGCCCGCATACATAAGCGGTAGAGACATGATGAAAATCATAAATCCCGGCTTCCTGACAAAACTTCAACACATTTTGCGTTCCCCCCACATTGGAAATGTAAGGCTCGCTATCTCTTCCCGTACTGACGAACGACAAAGAAGCCGCATTGTGAATCACACTGGAACAGTTCTCGGCTGCCCAACTGATATCTTGAGGGACCATTCCCAGTTCTTCTTCGCCCAATTGACCAGAAAGCACTTTTGGTCTGGGTAAAATTATTCCGAGTTGCTGGTCCCAGTAGCTGAAAATTGCTTCGATCCGTTCCTGAGCCGAAAAACGCCGGTTCGGTCGAACATGCACCGCCAGCGGGATGCCCGCCAAAGCCAGGTCTTTCATGAGGTAACGCCCCAGCAATCCGGTTGCGCCAGTCAGTAAAAAATGTTTCGGCTCTGATACCTGCATCGAAATCATTCGTAGGGTTCCCTATATTACTCAATTATCACAATGCCACAGAGTGACAGGTTGTATTACTAAAGTCAATAAGTCAAATACAAAATCAACAAGACTGCACAAATAAACGGGGATTGATACAGCTTTCCCCTCTGTCCACGTACATATTATATACCTCATCAACTTGGTATCGATTCAAATTTCTGGCGATTACCTAATGTATGAGGTGCCTGGGCAAAATGAGGTAATTTAATTGTTATCGGTTGAACTGGTTCTATCTGCTCTTCAGGAGTAACAGTCTGTTCGATTCTTTTTGGTCGAAGAGCCAGCAATGAAGGGAGAAGGACAAGGTCTCCGATTAGCGCGGCCACAAGTAGTGCAGACATCAACAGTCCGAATCTGGCTGTCGGGCCAAAATCACTAAAGCAAAGGGCCAGCATTCCCACCGAGGCAATAATGGCGGCTTCTGCAATCGGAGGGCCTGTTTTGCTCAACGCGATTGACGAGGCACTCACGGTATCGCCAGAGTCTTGGTAATTCTGTTCGTACTTGACAAGAAAATGGAACGTCCCATCAACTGCAATTCCCAAAGCAATACTGCCTGTCATCATCATGCCGATATCCAGAGGAATGTTGCACCAGCCGAGAATCCCGAAGACAATCATCAACGGGGTTAAGTTGGGGATCATCGCGATCAGTCCGGTTGAAACAGACCGCAACGCAACAATCATCACAATCGTAATGATGAGAAATGCAGTCCCGAAACTCGACCAGAACCCATTGAATATTTGCTGCTGAGCCTGATTGATCAACGGAGCAAGCCCCGTGATTGTTATGTTGTAGCCAGTGAGATCTTGTTTAAGGTCTTCCACAAGATGACCTTGCGCGCTACGGGCTTCCGGTTCGATACGGGCGGAAATTCTCCACAGGCGTTGTCCCCACGCCAGGTAGTTACTTCCGCTTGAATTCGCCTGAGCGGCCCGAAGCATCTTTCCAATCTCCCGTGGGCTTTCAGGCATCTGATCTGTTTCAGGAAAGAAACTTGCTGCCGAGGTCGTGTGCCGAACGAGCGGATGAGCGAGAATGATTTTTTCAATCTTCTGGACTTGTTCAACCCGATCAAGAAATGGAACATCTTGCTCATCGAAATCGACAACAATTTCAACGGAATCGATGGTTGTCAAGTTCTCTTGAATTTCATTCAAGTCGGTGATGACTTTATTTGTTGCGGGCAGAAATTCCAACGGTTCCAACCGCGAGGTAAGATGCGGCAATCCGACCGCGGTCATCGCAACCAATGTTAGCGCAACCGCGGTCGCCGTCTTTCGATAATCGATCACATGCGAAAGAAGCCGATGTTGAAAACGAAGAAATGCTGTTTCGCTGAATCCCTCGAACTTGCACAGGATCACAATCGCAGGTGT
>JAJRTM010000240.1 GCA_024278285.1 Planctomycetota bacterium | reverse complement strand
CCCAATACTGTCCGGGAAAAAATTCTATGTAACTTTCCCATTTTACTTTTTTGCTGTTCTTAATTGATTTCGCAGTATTCATTGTCTTCAAAAGATCATTAAAAAACAAATTACCTGTCATTGGAACTTGCCAATGGACTGTTTCATAACGCCTTTTGAAGAATAAAAGGCTGTAACACCCATTCTTACAAATTAAAAGTTAAAGTAGGGGCAATAGGGGGACAATACGTGATCTATTTTTCCCGGACAGTATTGGGAACAACCTGACCTACTTTATTGCATTACTGCCGCATAAATTTCATAAACGTGATTTCAGTATCGGGATAATGCAAGTACAGCTTGCCTTCGCATTGGGCGAGGTCATATCCATTTTCCTGCATCAGTTTGACATAATCTTGCAAATCGCGATTAAACACGGGTGGATTCCCATCTCGTCGCCAGCGTTCTTTTCCAAGGATTTCCGCAATCAGAATCACATCACTCGACTGGCACATTCGTTTCAACATCGAACCGATTGTTTCATCATCGATATGAAGCAGCACCGTGTAAGCCATTATCGCATCAGCCGCCGGGTACGCATCGCTGAAACCGATCTGTTGAAATTCATAACTGGGATGGTTTTTCTTTGCCGTTGAAATCGCTTCCAGGTTGATGTCTACGCCGAGGTAATAATCGGTCGGAATCGCCTGACATAACCGACCGTAGCCGCAACCGATTTCAACCATTTTACGCACCAGATGAGGACGCATCATTTCCCACAAAAACGGCCTGACATCCCACCCTTCGGGGAACTCGCCCCACTGTTCATTTATCGGAATAATGTTTGCAAGCCGATCTTGCTGCCAGTAGTTGGTAAAATCCTGCCCGATATCTGTCGCCGTTTCTGCAAGAGATTTACTTTCTGCTTTCGGGGCGGGCGATGGAACTTCAGTCTCTTTCTTGCTCGCCTGCTTACTCGCTTCCTGCACTAATGCAGAAAATCCTATCGGAAGGTTTGCTTTAACCGCCTCTGTTTCGTAACCAAACTGTTTACAGTAATCTCCTGCCTGTTTCCAGACTTTTTCCGCCAACAGTTTCGCCGGTCCATAAGGTTCTTTCGCATAGCGATTGACCGATAAATTGGTCACGCGTCCCTGATGTTTTTTCTCTTCATAAAGACGATGAGGTACCGACTCCAACCCCATTCGTTCTTCCCCCAAACCACTTAGCCCCATCTGCTGGGCAAGTGAATCGATCAGGGCAGGATCTTCGCACATCTGTTCGTAACGAATCAGATGGTGAGGCATCTTCGACATTTCAACCAACGCCGCAGCCGTTTCCAGAGCGCGTTTTTCAATCCATTTTTCATCAACAAAATGATCCAGTTTCGGTGCCAAATCTAATGCAGAAAGGACCACATCGCGAATGTCTCGCACACACAGAATCAAATTCTCGCTTGGATACTCCTGCAAAAATTCCTGCCAGTTTGCGAAGTTGACCATCTTCACGCCCCAGTAATCGAGTCGATTCAACTCGGGCAAAATCGAAGCATCAAAAAACTGCGAAAATGATTGCTCACTGGTGCCAGTTTGCCAATCTTGCTGTGAAATGGAGATGCCGAATGTTTCGAGTTGCTTGCGTAGATGTTCCGAGCCACCACCCAAATGAATGTTCGGTTCCAGCAGGACAATTCCTTTTCCGGGGACCGTCAACTTATCACAAAGCAACGTTGTGCCACTCCGCATCATCCCATAAATCGCCAGTTTCATCCCCCTTTGGACGTGTGTTGGCGATTGGGATGTACTGAGTGCATGCGGAGTTGGCACAGGTTGCTGTTTTATTTCGTTTTGCGATTTTTGCATCATCGCAGAAGAAGCGTTGTTCTTGTTTCGGTATTGTTGCAGTAAATCATTAACAACAATTGTCCAATCTTTTCCCGTTGCAGAACGCGGTCCGCTTGAATGCAATCCTCGCCGGTTCGCAAACAAAGGCACTCCCAGTTTAATACAGCGATGCTTCTCCCAGACACGCAGGTAATACTCGAAGTCTTCGCCCACATCCATCTGTTCATCGAACGGATTTGCCAACGCCACTTCCGTGCGAACAAAATGTCCCATCTGCAGGGTGAAATACGGATCGTTATTCAAAATATCTGCAAAGCGATCTGTAATACCCAATTGTCCTTCCCTGTATTGTGCGCCATTGGAACCATCATCAAAACTGAATATCTGCCCCCAGATAGCATCGTAATTATCAAGATACGGCTCGACATTTGTAAAAATATCGGGGACCAGCATATCATCTGCATCAAGAAAGAAGACCCATTCAATCCCCTGCCGGGCCGCTTGTTGCACTGCTGCATTTCTGGCTTTAGAACGCCCGATCTGACCTTGTGAATCATCTATGCGAAACGGAATAATTTCCTGAAATGGTCCTGCTGATCTTTCGCAGGCAGAACGAATTGAATTTGAAGCTGCCTGATAAATCGCTTCATGCCCCGGCCCAATCGGCGAAATGATTGCGCAACGTGGTTTTGTTTTTATCACATGATTTGAATTTGAGGTAGCCGTCGGTTCTGCAACGCTCAACTTCGGCAGCAAGCATTTATCTGCCAGAGTTTGCAAATCTGTTTTCACTTTTGCAAGAACAGAACTCCAGTCACCTTGCGTTTGTTGACGCAATAATTTGCAACTGCGATACCATTGTGATTGTTCGCGTTCCAGCATCCATCGCCAGTCGGGCAGTTTATTCAGCAAGCACCAGGTCGGCACACCAACCCCGCCCGCAAAATGAACCGTCGCATTATCAATCGAAATAACAAGATCAAGTTCTGCCAGTTGAGCCGTGAAATCGTCAAGGTCTTTGAGCGGATCAGACTCTTCCCAATCATGAATCGTAACGCCATATTTCTGTTTCACATTTCGAAGCAGTTCTGCTGAATCGCCATATTGCAGATTGATAAAATGCACATTCGGCATTTTTAAAATCGATTCCCACTTTTCCAGCGGAATCGACCGGCGTGTCTGCAACTCCAAATTCTTGCCGCCAAACCACGAAATACCAACTTTAAGACCTTCTCCCAGCGTGTCATACCGTCTCTTCCAGATTTCACACGCGGTTGGCTCTGGTACCAATATTTGTTGTTGCCGCGGAAAATCATGTTCAGAATTACGGAAGTACCGAGGAAGATCTGCAAGTGAAGTTTGTAAGTCAACTCCTGCAATTGTCATTGGCTCACTCGTTTGCACGGTGGCTCTGGCAATAACATCTGCTTCAGGAAATGATCGCTGAAACAACGAAACAAGCCTGGAGTCCACTTCGATGGTCACATGCTTGACTCGCTGCAACATATCAGGCAGACAGGTTGCAAACATGATCAGATCACCCACGCCTTGTTCGCTGTAAACAAGCAGTCGCTTTGTATCAAGTGGTTCGCCTTTCCAAATTTGATGAGCGAAGTAGCGATGATCGTGATCTTTCTTCTTATGTCGCCATTGATACCGATCCCAACCGAGAGCAAAATTCCCTTCACGCAAATCGAGCTGTGCACGAGAGTGCTGAGCCTCCGGATAATCTGGTCGCAACGCAATCGCTTGTTCAAACATTTCCCGACAACGAGAGTCGTCTCCCAGGCATTCGTAAATGTTCGCTAAATTATTATGGACATCAGCCAGCGACGGTTGGAGTTGGTACGCCTTCTCTGCACACTGTTTCGCTTTTTCGAATTTCGCCTGAGACTGATAAATCACACCCAGATTATTTAACGCCGAAGCACAATTGGGGTCGATCTCCAATGTTTGCAGATAATACTTCTCCGCTTCATCCACCTGATCCAGAAAATGAAGCTCGCGTGCCAGGTTATGCGTTGCCACCAGGTGCTTTGGTTCCACTTCAAGGACCGATTGAAAACACTCTATCGATAACTGCCGATTTCCCAGACTGGAATAACAATCTCCCAGACTGATTGTCAATTCGATTAAGTCAACCGATTCCGATTCTGTCGATATCGCCTGCTTCAATAAGCCGATTGCCTCCGCCCAGTTTCCTTCCTGTTCATGAATTTTCGCCAACAACGAAAGAACAACAGGCTCATTTGGCTCAAGCGTTAAAACGTCATCACAAAGCCGTTTCGCTTTTTCGAAATCTCCCGCAGAACGATAAACAGAGGCAAGATTCTTACGAAACAGAACCGCATCGGGCTTCAATTCGAGAGCGCGTTCAATTTTCGCAATCGCCTCGGCATGCTCGCCCTGTTGATGCTGAATCAAACCGAGCAGATGAATCGCTTCTGCATGATTTGGATCTTCAGCCAGGATTTTTTCGTAAATCTGCTTCGCCTGATCGAATTTTCCCTGCTGGTGCATTTGCACCGCGCTCAGGAAAATATCTCCATCCAAAGAGATATGAGGTCGCGGCCCTCGCCCTGTACCAGAGCGGCTGCGATTCTTTTTACTGTTTTTGTTTTTTGTCTTGCGAGCCAACGTCCTTGCCCTCGCTATCCTATAAAAATAAATGTGAATAAAACCGTAGGATGCGTCACGATGCACCTTACAGAGAACTAAGTATCGCTCGAACAATGACTGTCCGATTTCAATTTGTTATTAGCGGCAAGGCGCTAGCCGCCGTTCATCAGTAAACCAGAGATGATCCACCACAGGGAACACATCAGAACCGCGGCTAGCGCCATGCGGCTGATTTTGTTTGCTGTTGAGTTCATATAATGCATCAATAATTGTTCGAGTGGTCCTAAGCGGCAGATGAATCCTGCATCCCCAGTTCTTCTAAAAGTGGTTCTAAATGTGTTGCATACTTCTTCCATTTTGAAACTGATTTTTGATACATCGGCTGCCGAACCTGCCAGAGCGAAGCCGTGTTGACGGCTCGCTTATTCTGATGAAACCGCAAGCAATCTTCTTCCCACGCAAGGCCACATACCTCTTCAATTAACCGATGCGTTTCCGCTTCCTGATTTTCGACCAGTTTTTCGTATTCAATGGTCTGTATTCGACCGGGAAGTAGCTGCTTCCAGAATGAAATAAACCGGGCGTGTTCACGATAAAATTTGCCAGTGGTACGTAAATCGAAACTGAATTCGTGAAAGGCAGAGAAGTTTTGAAAGAAACAGGAAAGACAAATATCAAGTGGATTACGTCCCGTATAAATGATGGTCGCGTTGGGAAACATTAAATTGATCAACCCAAGATGAAAAGCATTGTTGGGCATTTTGTCGGTAATGTAATCTGCATCCCCTGCATGTTTTACAAGCAACCTCAAGTATTCCTGACTGATTTCCTGCAGTTGCTCAGTAGTAAGCTGAGCCAGCGTATGAGGATATTCCAAAGAGCTGTCCGAAATCGGTTTCAGAAAATGTTCGAGTATTGTACGAATTCCCGCAAATTCACCAGCCCCGTTGACCTGCGAATGTGAAGTCAGTATTTGATCAATCAGCGTTGAGCCGGAACGAGGCATTCCTAAAATGAAAATTGGTTTTCGAGATTGAGAACCTTCCAGTTGGCTCAGTTTGTGAGAATGCTGCTGAAAGGTTTCGATCATGCCATCAACCATATCGGTCAGTTTGCGAGGATCGAACTTTCCATGACGTTCATCAAGTCGATTTGCTGTATCAAAGCACGAAAAAGCGTTGTCGTACTGTTCTCGTTTATCGAAGTATTTCCCCAGGCTGAAATAAGCTTCCCGTTTGTCTCGATCAGAAAGCTCGGAATTCGCGAGCAGCTCATCAAGTTTGCGTACTTCTTCCTCAGTCACCGTCTCAGCGTTAAAGGTAAAGAGTGCATAATAAGCAGATGTGTACTGCGGATCTATTTTGATGATTTCCCTGCACTGCCTGGCAGACTCTTCAAACTGCCCTAAATTATTGAGCGTTGTGACATAATTAATACGGAAATCAACCGAATCGGGATCATATTTTATCGCAAGCTGATAATGGACGACAGCTTCTTCAAAATCGTCTGAATCTCTAATAACATTAGCAAGATTGAAATGGGCTCCTGCGAATGTAGGGTTTAATTCAACCGCCTGCATCAGCACTGTTTTTGCTTTTGAGCATTTTTTCAATTCATGTAAAACTGCCCCCAGGTTCGACCAGGCACTCGCATTTTTGGGCTGTAATTCTATCGCAGTCTCAAAAGCATTGGCTGCTTGCTTCAACTTTTTTTGTTCCCATAAAATGGCTCCCAATTCGTTGTAGGCCTGGTGATTATCGGGGCTTATTTGCAGCGACATTTTCATTGTCGATTCTGCTTCAACCAGTTGGCCAGATTGCTTCTGCGCCGTCGCCAATTGACTGTAAAGACTCACCTCCTGCGGACGTTGTTTTATTAAGCTGGAAAAGAAAGTAACAGCGTCTTTATACCGGGAAGATTCAACCAAGGTTTCCCCCAGCATCTGGACCGCAATTTCCAGTTGCGGATCAAGTTGAATCGCCGTCTGGAAGGAATTGATCGCCTGTTCGTACTGTTTGGTTTCGCGATAAATGATGCCCAGATCGTAGTGCATCAACCCAGAATACGGGGCGTTTCGTAAGGCGCGATGAATCATCCCAATCGCTAATTCCAGCTTGCCCTGTTGCTGTTGGACCAGCGCACGAAGGTGCAACGCGTTCGGTTGATCCTGCGAAATATGCAGTATTTCATCATAAATGCTAGCAGCAGAATCCAGCTTTCCCTGCTGATGCAGAACCATCCCTTGCTGGAGTTGCTTCTGGATGTCCATCAAACTTCATGCTCCACAGCAATAACACACAAAACAGGAAATTTAGAAAAGATGTATAATCTTGCGAGGGGACTCCACGAGTAGTCCCTTTTTTTGAGTATCGGATATCTTACCTAATCGGAATGAGCGTCATTTTCGTTATCATCGTAACTTTTGTACTTATCCTTTCAGACAAGAGGCCGAAAATGAGTCTTATCCCTCAAAATGTATTAGATTCATACGATTTATTGGCTTGCAAGGTGAATTCCTTACGTATCCCGCTCATGCTTCGCAGACTCCCCAGATGCCGCAGGGTAGGTGATCGTTTTTCAGATTGCGGGGATATTCATCAGGATGGTAATATGGTCAAACTTTGCCAGCCTGAAAGGTAATGCGTGTCGAAAATAGAATGAGAGGCAAAGGTGCTTCCCCAATTTAAGTTGTTGTCTATCGAAAAGAAAAAGAGTGCGATGAAAGTCAAGATCAGCAAACCTCTTTTAAGAATCACTCGCGGTAAAACGAAATTCCCATTTCGCGCGATTGAATCGGATCGTTTTCTGATTGGTGCAGGCAGTTGCTGTCAGCTCCAACTTTCAGCAGGTAACATCCCAATGGTCTACGCGATTGTGCATCAAGTGCAGGGGGGATATCAAATTGAAGCCTTGCACAGCGAACCGGCGATGCTTGTCAATGGCACCAAGCAACAGTTTGCGATTTTGCAACCAGGTGACAAACTCAATCTGGGCGCGTATGAATTTGAATTCCTGATTGATCAGGTTGAACATGTTTTGCGCGCGACTCCGGAAGAGGTTCAAGAAGTGGCCCAACAGCCAACTCATTCAAAACCACAATCGCTGATTCCGCCAGTTCCTGAAAAAATTGATGAGTTGACCGCTTTGCAACTTGTCTCTCGCATCGAAAGAGAATTGGAATTGATCGACCAGTTGGAACTTGAAGACGAACAGCAAAGCAAAGAGACTCGAAAGATCGCTTGATTATTTCAGCGATTTATTGAAATACTTTTCCCAGATACTAAATGCTGGGCGTTGCTTGCCATCTTCATCAAGCAGGCCGCAGTCGCGCCACACCATGAACACTTCGGGAACATACTTCTTAATTTTATCCCACATGGCATCGTAATCGCGATGAATAAACCAGACAACGAATTTTGTATCGTGGGTTTCTGCGAATAAGAGTAATTGAATCATAAACTGACGTTGCTTCTCGGCTGTTCCGCTAATCTTTTGGCCAGAACTGGGAAGTGTTAGTTCCTGAGCCGCTTCGCCTGTTTCTACAAATGCAAACGGTTTATTGTACTTGCCAAACGAATCGCTCAGCCACCTCAATGCTTTATCCGTTTCAGTTGTGCCTGCTTGAATAAACGGGTAGTAACTTACTGCAACATAATCGCAGTATGGCATAATCTGCGAGAAGGCATCGACATACTCCTTACGTTTCTTTCCCCTCACAACGAGCATGTTGTGTAGCGTTGCAGAAGCAAAAATGGGGAGGTCTTTGTGTTCACGTTTCAACGCTTTGTAAACGTGTTTATGCAGCCCGACATACGCTTTCCAGACATCACTGCCAGCATCTTTGTAAATATCGTTTACCTCAATTCCGATTGCCAGATAATCCGGATCGAAAATCTCAATCATGCGCCGACAATAGGCAAGGTAAGTTTTCATAACTAGCGGGTCGTCGTAAGGCTTTCCTTGCAGTTCTTTTGCAATAGGCTGGCAATCTTCAAGCAGTTGCAGGCTGCCGCGACCAGGAGAAATTGCCAGATAAACTTTTCCTTTTTTAGTGCCAGCTTCCTTTTTTCCCTTCCAGTCGATCAATCGTTTCTTTGGAAATGGCTTGTTCTGCAAACACTCGGTCCAGGCAACGCCTTCAATATGGTGGGCAATGATGTCGCCATTATCGCGGCAGAACTTGCGGGCTTCAATTACTGCGTGCAAGGTGATGTCGTGTGGAAACCCTGTGAACCCCATACGAAAAGCTCGCTCGGATGTTTTATCCGCAGCAGGCAAACTCACACATAACAGACCAAGAAAACAAGCAGCAGTTAAGCGAAGCAACAACATGGTTACAAATTCCTAACCCAGAAGGAATAAAATCGAGTAACCATTCAGTGATGGGTGGCTGGGGACAAATTGTCGGAAGCAGTGTGAACAATTGACAATACGGCTGGTGACAATTTGCCCCCAGATGCAATGAGATGTCCTCAGCCACCCTCTGCTGAATAGTTACAAAATCTATAGCATTCACCTATCGAATGCCACACAATTAGATGTACCCATCGTGAATAATGCAGGTTTTGACAAACGGAAATTTCGTGTCATATTTTGAAAATCGAATTCAATGCGTAATCACCAGATTGTCTCGGTGAATTGCTTCGGTGAAGGGGATGCTGCCTAGCTTTTCTGCGATATCTGCTTTTCGACAGCCTTTCAAAAAGTGCGCCTGTTTTGAATCGTAATTGGATAACCCGCGAGCAAATTCATTTCCCTTCTCATCGAATACAGAAACGACTTCGCCCATTTCGAAACTTCCGCAAATTTCTTTCACGCCAATCGGAAGCAGCGATTTTCCAGATTCAACCACCGCCTTCATCGCCCCGGCATCAACAAGAAACCCGCCCGTAGGTGTAACCGTGAAACCGATCCACCTTTTCCAGGCGGGAATCGATTTTCCTCTTGCCAGAAATGCGGTCCCTACATTTTCTCCACGGACGATCTTGCCGAGGACATCGTCATCCAAGCCGTTTGCCAGAATGACATTTTCTCCCACCGAAACCGCTTTTTTTACCGCAGTCAATTTCGATTCCATCCCGCCTGTCCCCAACGAACTTTGATCACTGCTGACGCAATCGTACAAAGAATCGTCCCACTGCTCGACCAATGGAATAAGCTTGCTGTTCGATGAAGCCGGGTCGCCATCGTAAAGACCATCAATGACGGAAAGAATGACCAACAGCGGTTCATCAAGCAAATTCATCACCATTGCAGCGAGTTGATCGTTATCGCTGAATTTACTCCCCCGGCTTCTGCTTGAATTCGAAGTTCTTGCACTGTTCGATTTCGACAACGGACGGATTTCATCAATACTAACTGTATCGTTCTCGTTAACAATCGGGACCGAACCGTATTCAAACAAGGTTCGTAGCGTATTGCGGATATTCAGATACCGTGACCGATCTCTGAAATCGTCATTCGTTAATAATAGCTGAGCCGCGTGGTATCCGTGCTGACGAAACGCCTGATCGTACAGACCAATTAAATGAGCCTGCCCGGTTGCAGCAACCGCTTGAAGATGAGGCAGTTCTTTGGGACGTTTCGTTAAACCGAGCAGCGTCATCCCTGCCCCGATCGAACCGCTTGAAACCAGTACAACCCGCTTCCCGGCTGTGCGTAACGCATCGACTTGTTGTGCCAGTTGGGTAATCCGTTTGGGGTCCAATGCTAAGTTGTCATCGGAAAGGACATTGGTCCCAATTTTCACCACAAATGTTTTTGCAGTCTCTGCCAGTTCTTTTCGGACCAGATCACTCATTTCCCGCTACTGCCTTTACTGGGGATCAGGATATCGCCAGATATTTTCAAACGAATTCTACCGGTACACTTACTTCCAGGAGGCACATTCATTCGTACCAAAAGTTGACCATCCTGCGAGGCAGCGATTTCACTTTTTTTTCCGATCAGAAATGGAGTCCCCGGTTTGTTTTTTTCTTTTCTTTTCTCTTTAACATTTCCATTGACGATCACTCCCATCAAAGCTCCCAAGGGAACCCCGGCTACAAGATCCTGCTTGACATCATCAGAAGGGAATCCTTCTGTATCGATTCGCTGCGAGATTAATATTCGGCATTCGCCATCGGAAAGAAAGCGAATTTTATTTCCCTTCTTCACTCCAACACCCGTCACAACCCAACCTTTTCCCGGATCGATATCCAGTAAAATCTCATTTTTTCCTAAGCGAATATCTTCCAGTTCTTTAATTTTATCTCTCACCTTTTCCAACCCGGGCTGAAGACTTAGAATTTTTCTTAGAACCTCCTGAGCCTTTTCCAGTTCTCCCAAATCTTCATAGTCACGCGCAACATCTGCAGCCGTTTTCATAAAAGACGTTTCTGCATCTGCTACTTTTTTCTCCAATGCGACTGTGTTGGTACCGCGAGAGGAAGAAGAGTTTTTTTGCGCCAACGCCGCATCAGGAATTAACATCAATAACAACGCCAACGAAATTCCGCAGACCATTGGCAGTGTTGTTTCGGGACTACGATACTTCATCAATGAACTGACCATGATAGATACCTTTTGGTAGTCGAAATGTGATAGCCATCCCAACAAGGGACAACAGCTTTGTCGTTACCCAAATTTTTCAATAAACGGGTGCCACTGACTGGCTTGTCCAGCAGTGCGAATTACGGTTGAATATCCTAACCCGGATAAACCGGAACCAAATAAGTTTTAGCCACAGAGGTCACAGAGAAAAAAAAGAAAAAAGTCTAATCATTGAAATGACTTAAAATAATCAATACCTGAAAAAGTGATGTCAGGTTACCTCAGAATCTTTCAATAGGTTCCTCTGAGTTCTCTGTGGCTTAAAATATATCCTGCCACTTTTTCGCAGCATTTCATCGATAAGATACTATCATCCTATCGCGGCATGGCCACAATCACAAAATGCCTGGAAGGCGGGTGCCATGTGCACGCTTTTTATCAGTTTTTCAATTGAAAGAAATTAATCGTCAATAGTATAGAGTATCCGGTAAATAAAATATCACTTAAATTCAGGAATAACGGCTTACTCTTTCATTAAATTTCAGCATGCCCCCGCGATCTCACTGCTGGACAAGCCAGGCAGTGGCACCCAAAATAATAGCGGTCAGACCCAAAACCCCTGATAATTACGTATTCTCTGACAAAGTCACTTGAAACGACATAATTAACTATGAGGCTCGCCTTTACGATTTCAATGCTGCGGGGAGTCGTTGCTGCGGGATGTTATCGTAACATTGTAACATGGAAAATCGCCGGATAGAAGCAGGAATTCCCACAGAAGTGAAACCGGGATGCCCGGTCGCAGGATAAGGCCCGCCGTGATTCATTGCAGGGGAGACAGCCACGCCGGTCGGCATTTTATTATTCAACAGCCGGCCGACTTTTCGACGCAAAACTGGCTCCAACGTTGAATAAATAACTTCGTCTTCATCATTTTCAGCTAGATAAACCGTGCCGGTCAATTGTCCTTCCAAAACTCGAGCAATTTCTGTCATCTGATTGACATCGCTGGTCGTCACAAGCAGCGAACCATTTCCGAAGGCTTCGCGTTGAAAAGTTTCGGGCGATTCCAAAAACTGCTCTGCGGTGCAGGTGAGCAATGTGCTATGAACTGCAAAGCCATCGCCTGCTTGAGCCTCTCCCCCGGCGAGAAGTTTTGCCCCGTGATCGATTAAGAATTTAACACTCGCCAGAAAATTATCGCGAACTCCTTCAGAGAGTAACGCCCCGCAAGAGGAAGCTGCAAACTTCCCCTGAAGTTTTTCGATCCAACTGGAAACACCTTCTCCGGGAGGAAGTATCACCAAACCAGGATTCGTACAGAACTGTCCCGATCCCATTAAGCAGCTTCCTGTGAATTCATCGAGGAGATCGTCTCCTTTTTGTTCCAGATAGCCCGGCAACACAAAGACAGGATTGATACTCGACAATTCCAGATAAGCCGGCTTGCCCGCTTCATCCGCAGCCGCTTTTACCTTCAGCCCTGCTCCAAGCGCGCCGGTATAACCAACCGCAGCGATACGCGGGTCTTTGATCATTTTGATACCGTCCTCGGGAGGCATCCGATAAATAAGCTGCACAAAGCCGGGCGGGAAATCGGTTTCTTTCGCTGCCTGGAGCGCCGCTTCTGCCAGCAGACGGGTTGTTTCTGGATGTGAAGGATGCCCCTTGGCGATGACCGGATTCCCAGCCGCAATCGCAGCCGCGAAATCTCCCCCGGAAATTCCATTGAAAGCGAGCGGAAAATTGTTCGGTCCAAAAACAATCACCGGGCCCAAAGAACGGTGTACCGAACGGATATTGTTTTCGTCATCAATAACCGGTAACGCCCATTCGCCATTGCGTGCTGATTGAGCCGCTTGCCGAAGTTGCCCGGTTGTTCGTGGCAGTTCGCCGTCTCGCAAACGAGGCGTTAACGGGAGCGCCGTTTCCACATGAGCCGTCGCTGCGATCTCATCGGCGTTTTCTTCGATGCGATTGGCATACGCTTCCAGAAAAGCAGCAAACCGTTCGCCCGGCCAGTCTCGCACAATTTCATCAGCTGCTTGAGCAGCATTCAACGCGGCATCAAGATCAGCCCAGTTACTGAGCGGATACTTTGTTTCGAGAGTTTCTCCGGTCGCAGGATTAACCGCCTGAAAAGTTTCTGTAGATTGAGAGTCGGTCCACTGACCGTTAATAAGAATTTTTGCAGTCGCCATGAATTTGTTTCACTCAGGTTTCATAAAAAGAGATATCGATATTGGTGTTATATTCTCGTTTTGAAATAATCTGTCCCCAGCCCCCATCGCTGAACAGTTACAACATTGGTAGCACAAACTGTTTGTACTTTATCCGAATGATATCTTCAATAGCCGCCTCAAACTTCGCCTCCACAAGAGGCAAGAGCAAAACATCATGCCGCAATATGATGCGGGTGCACACTGGGGTTTGCGCGGCTCTGCGAAAGAAGTGTTTGCTTCGTTCTTGATTTTAGTTCTGGCGATCAGAATGAACCAGTTGTTCCGGGCCAAAGGCCCAGCAATTTACCTAGCCCAGCCCAACGGGCTGGGTTGACAAGTATGATATGGCGGTGAGGACCAACGGTCCGGCCATTTGTAAAATATTGAAAAAAGTCTACCCATTGGAGCAAATGACCGAGCCTTTGGCCCTACGTTTTTGGGGTTGTCAGAACCCAGCCCGTTGGGCTGGGCTAGGCAAACATCCGGGGCTTTGCCCCTGTTTTTCCAGTCACTTCAACAAAAATACTCTCTTGCAAGATGCCTGCAAAATTTCGCGCCGGGATGCGTGCTGCAAATTGTATGACATCACAAACCCCAATGTGCACCGCAATGATACCTTCTGTTTTCACTCTTCTTTAACAGCGGTAATTCCCAAGGGGCGGAGTTTATCCTGGAGTTTTTCTCGAGCGAGTCGTAAGCGGCTTTTGGTCGTTGCAACATTTGAATCGAGAATCTCTGCCACTTCAGCCAAGCCCAGCCCCACATAATGATGCAGCACAAAAGTTTGACGCTGTTCATCTGGGATCTCTTCGAGTAATTGATCGACCAGCCCGGAAAATTCCCGCTGATTGATTCCATGCTCAGGTGGCAAAAACTGACCTGCGATTCGCGAAAGTCCAGGGTCATTCTCTTCGCTGCGAGCCTGGTAAGCACGAATGAGTGCATCGTGAGAGCGTTTGCGAACGTTGTCGATCAACAAATTTCGGGCAATTCGATACATCCACGGTTTGAACCGCCCTACGGGTAGAAAATTCCAAGACTGATTGTATATTCGCAGCAATGTTTCCTGCGATAAATCTTCTGCCAGTTGCCAGTCTCTGGTGTTTCGCAGAAAAAAGCCGGTCAACGGCTGTTGATGTTGCGCAACGATTTCATCAAAGGCGGACGCATCGCCCCCTTGCAGGCGAATCATTAACTGATCGTTTTCGTCGTACATGAAACCGTTGAGTGAATTTGGATATCGAGAAATTTGATAGATATAAGTTTAGATCGAGTTTTGAATCTCTTTCGATCAGAATACGGACAGTGTGGCACATATTCGGTACAATTGCGATTGATTGACAGCTTCTTGCAGAAAAACAGACAACTCTCGTTCATCAATTTATTTGTTGGGGCGAAGTGGAAGATAAACAGTTAAAGGACAACAAATTGCCCAAATTTACTTTGCATTATGGTCATGAACAGAAATTCGATTGTGAAATTGAATGCGAAAACTCCATCTGGCAACATCTGGGGCCGGAAACGGTTGCTGATCCGACTTCGATGATTCAAACAGCGATTAACGAGCCACTTGAATATCCGGGGATTGACCAGGCAGTTGTGCCGGGGGATCGGGTTTCGATTGTCGTCGATCCAGAAACACCGTGCTGGCCAGAAATTGTCGCCGCTTTACGCCAGCGGCTTCTCTCAGCAGGAATTGAAAGCGATTCGATCCGCGTGGCATTAAATCGTGAGATCAGCGAACAGGATCTCCCGGCAAATCTTTCCCCGGAAACCGTAGGGACCGTCATTTCTTATGCAGAGGTAATGAAAGGCAGAAGCATGTATGTTGCTTCGACCGCAGAAGGAGAGCGGATTTATCTGCCTGAAGAAATTGGCGAGGCTGATTTCGTTATCTCGCTTGGCCCTTTCGGCTTTCATGAACAATGGGGATACCACGGCACTTACTCGATCATTTACCCCGCTTTTGCTTCGGAGGAAGAACAGGAGAAGTTTCACGCAGGAAGCCAGCAGGAATTAACCCCAGAAACATCGCGAGGCACCCGGCAAACAATTGATGAAGCCGGCTGGTTGCTCGGGTTACAATATACTGTTCAAGTTATTCCATCGGGAGCCGGGAAACTGGGGCACATTATTAGCGGATCAAACGATGCCGTCTACCGGGAAGCGGTGAATTTTCTTGATCAAAACTGGCGAATTCAAAATGCAAAGAGAGTCGAAACGGTTATCATTTCGTTACCGGCTGAACCAGGGTGTAACATTTGGCACGCAATTACGCGCACATGCAAGGCTGCCCAGTCTCTTGTTCAAGCCGATGGACGCGTCATGCTGTTGACGGACCTGAAAGAACTGCCTCGTGAATTGATCGACCCGTTAACAATGTGCGATGACCTCAGCGATGCAATACGCATGTTAAATAGTTTGAGCTCTCCCGAAGCGCTGGCACTTCACGCAATTGCCAGCCTGGCTCAAGCGACCAAGTTGTATCTTTTAAGCGAGTTGGAGCCGGATTTACTGGAAAACCTGTATTGCATCCCGCTGGCAAATCCTGAAGAAATGCAAAACGCAATCCAGGGCGGAGACTCCTACGCCCTGCTCAACGGCGGTTCTTTTGTATATGTGGAAAACGAGTAAATAAGACCAGCACGGTTGTTTCTTTATTTGAGGGGAGATTTTTCCGATATATTTCTCCAAACCTCGCCTCACATGCGTTTCTGCTGATGTAACTGGTCTTCCTTGCAGATGTAATCGTGATGATGAACGCATTATTTGTTGATGTAGGCTTTTATTCTTCACCGAGTGTGATAGAATCGCCTCTTTCACATTGAGGATGATGAGGAAGTTCTGTCTTCTCAGGCTGTTTTTATAGCAAGAAGATGAAGAAACCACTATTTTCATCAATCGTGAGATAATGAGTATGAACTCAATTGAGTCTATACATATTGAATAAACTGAGAGATTTTACCCTATTGGGAGAGTAGTGTGTCTGTTCGGATACGGATGAAAAAAATGGGGCGTACTCATCGCCCGTTCTATCGAATTTGTATTATGGATTCTCGCAAGCCAAGAGATGGCAAAGCGATCGAAGAAGTTGGTACGTACGATCCGATGGTTCGCGATAAATCGAAACGAGTCACTTTGAAGCTGGATCGCATCGATCATTGGGTTTCTGTCGGAGCCCAGGCGAGCGAAAAAGTGGAAATTCTCATTCGCAAATTTCGCGATAATAACTGGGGAACCGCTAAGGATGCACCAGCCATGGCTGCCCCGAAGCCTCTTCCGGTTGAAGCGGCTCCGGAAGCTCCCAGCGAGGAAGCAGCAGAATCAACTGATAGTGCTTCCGAAGCATAATATTTGGGGATATTTGTAGGTGTGAAACAGTGCGGTTTGATATCCTGACATTGTTCCCCGCGATTTTCGATGGCTTTCTTTCTGAAGGACTGTTGAATAAAGCGATTCAAAACAGACTGCTGGAAGTTGAATTATGGGACTTTCGACAGTGGGCAAAGGATAAACATCACTCTGTTGATGATCGCCCTTACGGCGGTGGCCCCGGAATGTTGATTGGGTGTGAAGCTGTTTTTGATTGCGTCGAACAGGTGCAATCAGAAGGGCAGCAACCTGGCCAGTTAATTATGCTGACACCTGATGGTCGGAAGCTGGATCAAAATCTGGTGACAGAGCTTGCTCAGTTTGACCGACTGTTGTTATTGTGTGGGCGGTACGAAGGATTTGATGAGAGAATTTCTACAGGGCTAAAGCCGTTGGAAATTTCGGTAGGCGACTTCATCTGCAACGGCGGCGAAGTCCCTGCGATGATTATTATTGAAACAGTAATGAGAATGATCCCAGGGGTACTTGGTCACAAACAAAGTGCTCTGGAAGATTCTTTTTCAAAAGAGGGAATGTTGGAATATCCGCAATATACGCGGCCTCGAAATTTTCGAGGAATGTCTGTTCCAGAAGTGCTGCTCAGTGGCGATCATCAAAAAATTGCCCAGTGGCGAAAAGAAATGAGCTTGCAGAGAACCCGTGAACGACGGGACGATCTGCTGGATAAAAATAAGTAGGGTCTGCGGTGTAGACCGAAGCCGAGATATTTGAATTGAACAGGACCGAGAGTGATGAAAAGTCGACAGGAATTGCTGAGTATCGCAGAAAAATCAAGCTTGCGAGAAGAGCCGCTGAAGTACGAAATTGGCGACACCGTTGAGGTCCACACCCGGATTCTTGAAGGTGATAAAGAACGTATTCAAGTTTTTGCAGGCGTGATCATCGCTTCCCGCGGTGGTGGAACCCGCGAAAGCTTTACCGTACGACGTATTGTCGCCGGTGAAGGTGTTGAACGAAAGTTCCCGGTTCATTCTCCCAAAATTGCCAAAATTATCATCAAGCGTCACGGTCGAGTCCGACGGGCAAAACTGTATTATCTTCGTGACCGTATCGGTAAGGCAACCAGATTGGCGGAACGCAGAGCCAAGACGAGCGAAGTTGTTAAGGCTGGCAAAAAGAAGTAATCTGGTGCCACGCCGCGCAGGCATGGGAATGTGTGTCACGGCTCTATGAGCCGTGCGGTTTGAGTACTGACTTTTTTGGTTACTCTCCCGGTTATTATGGTTTGTTTAACGGCAAGCCGGAGGCGACTGCGCAACCGGGCCTGCTTTGCTCAAGGCTGAAAAATCACCTTCGACAACTGTATCACCCTTGACCGTATCCAATATTGTTACGCGAGATGTTTTCTCCTCCAATGTATCACGGAACACAGAGCTGTATTACTAACGATAAAAGTTTGCGAACGGCTCGCAAATTATAGAAAAATACCAGTTTGGTTACGGCTATCAGAATGAACCAGCCGTGCTGGGATGTTTTAGTGATGAAATGCTCTATTCGGGGAATGAACGATTGATTTTTTGCACCCCTTAAAACGATGGTTCTGCTCCTTTCCCATTTTCGGTCGAAAGAATCCGGAATCTCTGGGGCAAAAGGGCGAGCGGCTTGCTCTGAAATATCTAAAAAAACAGGGGATGAAGTTCCTGGCGAAAAATGTCAGTAATCGATTTGGTGAAATCGATTTGATCGTTGAAGAAAAACAAACGATTATTTTTGTGGAAGTCAGAACGCGATCCGGAAACGAGTACGGCGAACCGGCTGAAACTGTTGCTTACGTAAAACAACGAAAACTCTCCCGAGCCGCAACAGCATTTCTCAAAGCAAAAAAATTGTATGATCGATCCGCCCGGTTCGATGTCGTCACGATTGTTTGGAGTAACTCTGAAGGCGAGCAGGAATTAAAACATTTCATCAACGCATTTGAAGTGATCGAATAACATCGCGCGTAATGAATCGTAGGTTAGCTGGGCAGCGCCAAGTTCTCCTCGTTCCCAAGCTCCAGCTTGGGAACGACCGGCTGGGATGGTCCTCCTTCCTGTGAGTTTTAATTGTTTTCGATGATTTTCAGTACCGGCATGAAGCAGGAGCTTCTGCCCCTTGCGTTCCCAAGCAGGAGCTTGGGAACGAGGAAAAACAGGGTCTCTTTGTAGCGAAAGATTATTGCGAGAATTACAATGGCTTCGTGTGCCACGGCTCTGTGAGCCGTGTTGCGTTATAGACTTGGGATTAGTATCTATGAGCCGTAGGAT
>JAJRTM010000239.1 GCA_024278285.1 Planctomycetota bacterium | reverse complement strand
TGACCCGCGGGTTTTGTTTATCAGCTTCCCAATGGAAGAACGTGATGATGTCAGCAAATACGATGACACACCAGATTTGAGTAAATATCAGGCAGAATTGGATGCGTTGTGGAACGAGCATGGCGAGCGGCTCAACTGTTTAATCACCGAACCGTATCTGGGCGGCGGCGGCTCCCATCATCCTCATCCTGCGTATCAACAGATGTTGGCAAAATGGTGCCAGGAGCACGATATCCTGTTTATTATGGATGAAGTACAGGCAAACTTCGGGCGGACCGGCTGCATGTATGCGTTTGAAAAATATGGAGTGGAACCCGATTTGGTTTGTTTGGGGAAAGGACTCGGTAACGGCGTCCCGGTTGCAGCAGTCATTGGTCGCGGCGATGTAATGGCAAGTTTGAATTACGGCGAAGCATCTGATACATGGTCTGCCAACCCTCTTGCCTGTGCAGCCGTGCTTGCGACATTGGATGAGTTTGAATCAACCGATGTGCTTGGACAAACCGCAAAACTCTCTGAGTTGTTCTTTGCGGGTCTCGAAAAGTTGAAAGCGACCGACATCATCACCAAGGTCCGTGGAGAAGGAATGGTTTTCGGCATCGAATGCCCCGCGATTGGTGACCTTTCTTCCAATGAAGTGGCTAATCTGGTTGTCGAAATCTGTTATCTGGGAGAAGAAAACAGCGACGGCATCCACCTGCTCGGCCCCCTCTCAGGAAACGTCATCCGCATCGCTCCCCCCATGACAATGACCATCGAAGAAGCAAACGATTCCATTGAACTACTCAACCGACTGGTAAAAAAAGTAGAAGCAAACTTGGGAGCCAAAGCAAGCAAGTAAGCCGTAGGGTCCGCTATTGCGGACCCTACGCAACTGGAAACGGCCCAGCCTACTGTCTGTAAAATCACCTTGGTCTATCCTACTGTGTGGTATAGAATACATTTAGTATGAAAGCCATCTTTATTGAATCCACAGAATTTACCAGGTGGATTACGAAGTATATGACGGATGATGATTACGAAAAACTTCAGCAGCAACTAATGAAAAATCCCCAAATGGGAGAAGTCATGCCCGGCTGCGGCGGTCTGCGAAAAATTCGTATTTCAGATCCGAAACGAGGCAAGGGAAAGCGTGGTGGAGCACGCGTGATTTATTTATATGTAGTTGGATCGAAATGGTTTCATATGCTTGATATCTTTGATAAGGATGAAAAAGAGGACTTGACTTCAACTGAGAAAAAAGTGTTATCACAACTCGCGGCTCAATTGAAACTGGAAGCAAAGTCTACACGAGGGTAATACAATGGCGACAAGAGTGCGAAAACCTTTGTTTGAGCGGTTGAAGCAGGGGCTGGAAGAAGGGGTTGCTTATGCTCAGGGAGAATTGACATTGAGAACTGTCGAGATGCCCGAGAAGCCTCCTGCAATCGACGCCAAAACAATTACGGCTCTTCGATCGCGAGCTGCCATGTCTCAGGCTGTCTTTGCCAGAATGCTCAATGTCTCTCCCAAAACATTGCAAAGCTGGGAACAGGGAATACGGAAACCTTCAGATGCCTCCCAGCGACTGATCCAGATTTTAAGCGAACACCCCGCCATAATCTGCCAAAGTGTTGGCTTACCTGCAATTACACTCGAAGGGGTTGAGATCAAATCTGGGCCGAAAGGATGTAAAAAAATCGTCGTTAAGCAAATACAGAAGCAGTGAGTTGATTGGGACTGAAGTTCTTATTCGGGAAATAACAGGGTAAGCTCAGATAATCCATTCAGGATTGTCTGAGTGCCGTCAGGCACCCGAGGTATTGAGTGAAAGGTTTGAGATTCAAAGTCAGCGACACCTGTAATGAAATTTTCGGGTTGCTTCACAATACAAACAACCCGTAGTGGGACCGATGCTTAGTTTTTCCTGGGGGTATAATCCAAAGAAAAATTATCCAGATAGAACGCTGTTTTGCTGGCTGCAATGCTGATAAAACCGACCCAGGTCAGTTTTCCATATTTGGGATCAGAACAGGGCAGGTTTCGGAAAGTGCGTGTTTTTTTCCCTGGAACTGTCACTGCAAGCTGCCAACTGCTACCTCGCTTTGTGTCTTGTTTTGTAATAATCTCGAATTGCATCCATTGCGATACCGGCAGATTCAATTTCGGCTGATTCTGCAAAAACAGTTTTCCATCACGGATCATAAAACGAGGCCCGGTCTGATAAGGGGAGACGGTCCAGTCTCGCCATTCGAATTGAAACGCAGCCCCTTTTTCAATTCGCAGATCAAAACTATTTTTTACGATTCCTTCTTTGTAGGTCATTCCCCTGAAGACGCAATACGGGTTGTAGACGGTTTTCAGCCCTGGTGCATCGGTAATCTTCAAACTCTGTTTTCCGCTGGCGGCTGTTTCCTGCGTGACCAGAATAGAGTCCCCCTTATTTTCTACATGAATTTCCAGTGACCCTGGTTGTTGATTGACCGTATCAAATTCGAAGGTTCTTCGTATCACCAGTGGCGGCGGGTCGGGTGTAACTTCTCGTGGCGGATACTTCACTTCGCTTGCTTTACGGATCCAATCCGAGTCGCCATAAACTCCGGCCCGACTGGCATCGAACGGCTTGAAGCCCAGCTTCAATGCTGGCGAACCGGACTTCATGCGAAAGTCCCGTTGCTTCGGATTCTCAAATAACGGATCGGCAATAACTGAACCCTGCTCGTGCCCGGCAGATTGCCACTCGTCGAGCGAGTTGCCAAGAAATTCAACCTTTTCACCTGCCGCTTGGAAGTAGCAATTGTTGCTGCTCTTGTATTTCACTTTATCCCAGGGACCGGAAAGCAGCACGCCGCTGTCCCAGTAGACAATATTGTTTTCGAACACGAAAGAGAGATGATCTTCCACACGAGTCGCCTGCAACTGATACAACTCGCTGAAGGCAAGAATATTATTGCGAACGACACTTTCCTTGCCATAATGCTGATGAAATCCGCCCGTCTTGACGTTGTAGACAAGATTATTCTCAAACAGAATCCCAGAACTTCCTTCATCCGTGTAAAGCCCCCAGCCGCCGTACGAGTAAGCATAGACATCGTGAAAAACATTGTTGCGAACAACTGTTCCTTCTGAAGGGCCCAAGGTGTAAATCCCTCCCATGTCGCTTAGCACGCCTTTACCGATATGATGCACATTGTTGAAGGAAATCGTGTTTCGTTTTGCCAGGCTCTTTGCATAACCCCACCGCCAGCCGACAGAAATTCCCGTGTAATAAAGATCCGCAATTTCGTTGTGCGTTACTGAATTGTCGCCACTTTGACCAATCCACACACCAACTGCACAGGGGAAAATAGAGCCGCCATGACGGATGATATTGTTATCGACAGTGATATGCCCGGTCTGATCAATTTCGTTGGCCGCGATACCTGTTTCGCCAATACGCACACCTCCCGCACCAAAATCGTGCAGGTAACAATGACGCAGCACACAATCGCTGCACCCTTTTCGAAACCAGACAACATACCGCCCCACATGACCGATTTCACAATCTTCGATCACGATATGTTTCGCACCATCGACCATCACAACCGCATCAATGGGTGAAGCTGCCTGAGAAGCTTCGAATCCACCCGGAGGCATTTTCCACTCGGCATGTCGAAAAGCCAATCCTTTGAAGGTGACGTACTCAATGAATTTCCCTTGAGAAGAATCTCCCTGCAACAGAAGAAACTGATCGATTACCGGAGCAACCACATTCGCTTTGGACATCTCTTCGCCGGGCAGCGGCTTGTAATAAAGTGTTCCATTACGAGCAAGAAACCATTCGCCCGGCACGTCGAGCGCCTCGAAAAAGTTTTCCAGATGGTAACGTGTATTCGGTCGCCACGAATTCCAGGACTTCATTCCCGCACCGCTGGTCACCAGTTCGTGCCGATCAGAATTCAAGCGATCAACAAAACGCCTCGTGTTGTCCCATTTGTGATAGACCTGCAAATTGACATCTTTAAGTTCGGCAGGTTGTAGGTCGGCAATCGTCTGAAAATCTTCGGGCCTCATTCTTAAAAACTGTTGAGCCTTTTTGGCTTGGCGAGGCGAACCTTTCTCGACCACTTCTTCTCTGATTTCCTGCATATAAAAATAGAATTTATTTGGTGTACGAGCGCGGACCGCGCGGCGACCATTCACAAACAGTTGTTCGAAGTACCACTTGCCGGCTGCAACTTCCGGAATGCGAGCCGTCCACAACCCATTCGGCCCCGGTTTCCACCCACGAATTTCGCGACCTCCAGAAAAAACGGGCGTTGCTCCCGAAGCAGCCTGGTAGATAATCGGTGCTCGTTTCGTGCCGGTATCTTCGGGCAACAAAATCAGTGGCTCGGTGATTGTATAAAGCCCATCGGCTACGTTGATACGGACCGATTCTGTTAACGGCCCTTTCGATTTCAATGCCCGTACCGCATCCCTGGCTCGGGTCAATGTCGCAAACGGACTTTTTTTCGTACCAGCGTTTGAATCCTTCCCGGAAGGAGCAACAAAGAACTCCGTTGCAAACGTAGCGGAACTTGCACACAATAATATCAACAGCGTAAGTAATGCTCTCATCATATTTGCTCCT
>JAJRTM010000020.1 GCA_024278285.1 Planctomycetota bacterium | reverse complement strand
TTGATAAGCGAATGATTGAACTGCAAAAAGATTACGCCACCAAATTGCTCACCCATCGTAATCCTTATACCGGTTTGCGTTATGTTGATGATCCTGCGATTGCGCTTGTGGAAACGACCAATGAAAACTCTCTGTTCTACTTTTTAAGTAACGCAAAACTTTCGCTGCCGTATTATCGTGAACAACTTTATCAACGATGGAACCGCTGGCTGCTTTCGAAATACCAGACACAAGCTCGGCTGCAAAAAGCATGGACAGGAGCGGATGGGAAATCCGAATTGTTTCCGGAAGAAAATCTGCAGGAGTTGTCGATTCAATTTCCGGAAGCTCAAATGAGCAGATTCAGTCGAGGGGCGATGCCGGATCCTCTTCAATATCGGATGGGGCCACTTCGAATGCGTGATACACTCCATTTTCTGGAAGAAATTCAGCGACATTATCACGAACAAATGCAATCGCATTTGAAAAAGAACGTTGGGGTTCGGGTTCCAATTTCGGGAACCAATCAGGTTTTTACGGTTTGTGATACCTACGTAAACGCAGATGCAAATGATTTTATCTGCGGGAATCAGTATTGGAACCACCCATCGGTCAAGGCGAAACCATTTTTTAGATACGCCAATATCTCCAGAGTTCGTAGCGATATTCCCGCAATACGTGGCCCGATGCCGACATTAGCCCGATGTACAGCCGTCGGCAAACCGATGATTGTCACGGAGTTCAATTACCCCTGGCCGAACGACTACCGTGCAGAGGGACTGCTGATGACAACCGCGTATACCTGCCTGCAGGACTGGGATGCCTTGTTACTGTTTTCATACAAAACGGATGAAAAAAAACTCGGTTGGTTTCGCTGCCAGTCTGACCCGACCCGTTGGGGAACCTATCCTGCCGCCGCAGCAATGTTTCATCGCAACGATGTGAAAGCGGCTCAAAATGAGATACACGTTATTCATACTCCCGAAAGTATTTTCACGCTTCAGCCGGACGAACGAAGTGCCCCTTATTCGACGTTTCGGTATTTGGCGTTTCTCTCTAAAGTCCGAAATGCTTTTCCGAAAGGAGAGTACAACGGGAATGCCTCGGCTGTCCTTGCAACTGGTCCTTCCACTCATGCCAAAGTTGCAGACGGCGTCAAAACAATTCGTTTTGACAATCCTCCCTGGAAAGAATGGCAGTATGCCGAGTTTGTTAACCAGGCACAAAAACTGAATCTTCCCGGTTACGATAAAATCAACACAAAGCCAAAGCGGTACGACAGCGATACCGGCGAACTTTCGCTTGATAACTCCGTAGGTCTTTTTACGATCAATACTTCACACACGAAATCAGCTATCGGTTTTCTCGACCAACAGAAAAAAATATCACTTGGCGGGGTAACGATCAGTCATTGCCAAACACCATTCGCTGCAATCACTGCAACATCGATGGATGGGAAACCGATCGGTCAATCAAGACGAATCCTGCTGACCACCGTTGCCAAAGCCGAGCATACAGCACAAGGTTTCTGGCCTGCACCGATTAACCCGAAAAGCTGGTCTCCTTACACCACTTGGAGACTTCCCGGCGTTGGTCGCTTACCTGTGATTGCTGAACCTGTCGATGCAACAATTTCCATCAATATTCCTTCGAGTTCGGTTAAGGTGTATGAACTGGACGAAACCGGCAAGCGAAGAAAAAAACAGATCGATTTTCAAAAAGAGAAAAATGGTTCCCAGCAAACTCTCCAGTTCAATCCCGTGAAAGGCCGCTCGATCTGGTACGAAATTGTTTGTGAATAATTGCGAGAAAGATGTTCAGGAAACCTCTATTTATTCAACAGGAGCACAGATAATTCGTTTAACGGCAAGCCGAAGGCGACTGCGCGAACAGGTCTGCTTCACTCAAAAGTGCCTAATTCAACATCGACCTGCCGTCTAACAAATGAAAGACCGCTACTTTGGGGGCGTTCAAACAGAACAGTCTCAACCATTTACGTGGTCACATAGGAATCGAACACACGGATCTTTTCCCAGTTTGGCTTGTTTTCTGCGATGAATGTTAAATGGTCACTGATTGTCTGGTAGACATCGTGGGCGGCTTTATCTTTGAAATAAACGTGCAGTGAAACATCGTAATCAAGATCATTGACCGGACGCTGGAATTCCTCGCCAAGCGTTCCCGCAGCAAAAAAGAGGACTCCCGGATGATCCTTCAAATAACGATGGCAGTCATCCACCAGCTTTTGCTTTGTCTGTTCTGAATTTTCTTTTAAGGTGAAATAGACGACATGTGCTAACATATAAGTTTTTTCTTCTGTGTAACGGGTGTTGAAGGAAATGGAATCTCTATTCATTCAAAAAGGAGCACAGACATTCGGCGTCTGTCTCGTAAGAGCATGCTCTGTTGCAGGCAGACAGGAATATCTACCCTCCGTTCAAACGGCTTTTTTTGAATGGATAGAGGTTCCTTAAAGTTGAATCCGGCCTGGATCGTAAAGTCTTGCCAGGAAAATGACCATAATTTATCCTGTATCTTGGCTGTTTTGTTGAAAATGTTCAATCATGTTGATTGAATGTTCGATTGTGCAAACAGAGCTGCTTCCTTTCCGTTTTGCTTCCCAGCATTAAAATCTGGTAACTTGAAGATTCCAGTCGGGTTGAATGAAAACGCGAAGAAAGATACTCTTGGACGATGCAGAAGGGGTTTAGGCATCGTTCCTGTTTATATGTACGCTGTGTGAAGGCCTGCTGATTCTTGTGCCTTGTATTGTTAGAGATGATAAAGACGAATCGATTTTTATTTATTGGAAAAACGGGAGAGTGAGTTATGGGGCTGTTTACCGGCAAAAAGGGATTAGTCTTCGGCATTGCCAACGATTACAGTATCGCCTGGGCCATTACAAAGGAATTGCAGGCTGAAGGGGCAGAGATGGGCTTTACGCATCTGCCCGATAAAGAACCGTCACGTCCACGAATGGAACGCAGGCTCCGTAAACTCGTCGATGAATTCGCGACCTTCTGTTTGCCTTGCGATGTTCAAAACGATGAACATCTTGATGCCGTTTTTGCCAAAGCGAAAGAAGAATTTGGCGAAATCGATTTCGTTCTGCACTCCATCGCTTACGCTCCGATGGAAGACTTGAAAGGTCCGGTGCGAGACGTTTCAAGAGATGGCTTCAAGATGGCGATGGAAGTAAGTTGTTATAGTTTGATCTCACTGGCAAGCCGTGCCCGTCAAATATTGGCACCGGGCGGGAACATTCTCACGCTGACCTACCTGGGCGGCGAACAGGTAATGCCCGGTTACAATTTGATGGGAGTTTGCAAGTCTGCACTTGAACAAGCGGTCGAGTATCTCGCTTACGATCTTGGCGCAGAAGGCTTCCGAGTGAATGCCCTCAGTGCAGGACCACTGAAAACGCTCAGTTCTTCAGCCGTTGGCGAGTTTGATCAAATGGTTAAATTGTACGATCACTTTTCGCCGATGCGTCGCAATATCACCCCAGCAGAAGTTGGTAAGTCTGGTGCATTTTTGATGAGTGACGGAGCCAGCGGCATCACCGGCGAAAATTTGCATGTCGATGCCGGCTACCACGTCATGGGCGGCCCACCACCAGACGCCCCACTCGATTGGTAAGGCGAGCCGGAAACCGTTGCACGAAATAACGGTTTTGTGTGCCACGGCTCTGTGAGCCGTGATGTGTTAGAGTTCGCGTTTTCGGTAAAAGATAGCTTGAAATTCCGTTCGCACGGCTCACAGAGCCGTGGCACACAGCAGGGACTCAGAAAACAAAACGTAACAGTAAAACTGACATACCTTAAAGAATTTAACAGGCCAGATTAACACTCCTGGATCGCCCTTGACTGCTTCTCATAAAGACCAAAACCATGAAACTTGCAATGCTGAAAACAAGTGCTGGCCTCAAACCGGTTGGCGTTGATGTACAAGAAAATGAAACTCGGTTTATCGATTTATGTGCCGTTGATGGCAACCTGCCCGGATCGATTCACGAAATCTTGAAGCAGCCTAATGGGCTTGGGCAAGCGGAAGCTGCGATGAAAACCGGGCTGGAAAAACAGACGTTTGTCTCTGGCGACTTACAGGCACCGATTGCTGCCCCGGAAAAAGTTCTTTGCATTGGCTTGAATTATCTGGAACATGCACGCGAAACAAACTCAGAAATTCCGAGTGAACCGGTTTGCTTTGGAAAATATGCCAACACGATTGGCGGGCCAGGTTCTGACATCGTGTTGCCCACCGTTTCGCAGGAAGTTGACTACGAAGCCGAACTGGTGGTCGTTATCGGCAAGCCTGCCAAAAATGTTTCCGAAGAAAACTCGCTCGATTATGTGGCTGGCTACACGGTTGGGAATGATGTTTCTGCACGCGATTGGCAAAAAGGGCGACCGGGCGGGCAGTGGATGCTCGGCAAAACGCCCGACACTTTCGCTCCGATCGGACCGTACCTGGTCACCAGCGACGAAGTAGGCGATCCCGGTCAGTTAGCGATTTCTCTGACGCTTAATGGCGAAACAATGCAGGATAGTTCGACATCCGATCTGATCTTCGGCATTAAACGCATCATCGCCCATCTGACACAACTGATGACACTCCAACCCGGCGATCTAATCTTCACCGGCACCCCTTCAGGCGTGGGCGTGGCACGTGATCCACAAGTCTTTCTCAAGCCGGGCGACCAGGTTAGCGTGACAATCGAAAAACTCGGAACGCTGACCAATCCGGTCGTCGGCTCTTAGAAGGTGAGAATGC
>JAJRTM010000238.1 GCA_024278285.1 Planctomycetota bacterium | reverse complement strand
CACTCTTGTTGTCATCATTACGGTTCTCGACTTTTCCTGGGTCAGCCAGCGTGTTACCTATGCGTTTATGGTTGCAGAAACGCCCATTCGTTTACGGGAAAAAAGCGAAGTTCGTGCGATTATGCTCAATCATCCTGCACCGACACGGGTTTTTGCACCGGGCCCTAATTTAGTTACCACAGTCGGCGTGACAGCTACATCGAACCCGGTCTATTTAGGCATCGGCCCGGTTGAATATTTTGAACCAGCGCTGATGTATCCTTCTGCGAAAAAAAAGGAAGAGGAAAAAACGGAAGGGGAGCAACAAGAATCTAAAATACTCCAATTCACTCCCGCTCAATTAAAATGGTTACGCGGGGCTGCGGTGACGCACATTCTCAGTTTTCACCCTCCTGCTCCTGAAGATCTGAATGTGAAATTAGTCTGGCAAGGATTTGACGAATTCATCAATAGAGCCTGGGGAAGACAGGAGCCTCTTTTTCTTTCGGTCGTAGAAAATAGCCACGCCCGAGCCGAGTGGGTATTTGAAGAGACTGCGAATTCAAACGAAGGTAAAATTCATTGGAAGCAGTATGCTGCGAATCAACTTTCGCTTGATGTAGAAGCTCCCTCAAACGCCAAGCTGGTGCTACGAGATTTGTACGATGACGACTGGATCGCTTATCTGGATGATCAACAGGTTGAATCGGAAAGATACGCGGGCATGTTTCGTGCGGTTTCCATTCCACGAGGGGAGCATGTTCTGCGATGGGAGTATCATCCACGCAGTTTTGGCCTGGGAAAATGGATTTCGATTGCAACTTCTACAATCTGGCTATTTGCTGGCGTGCTTCTTTTTCTCAAGATAAATCGCTGTAATTAGTTTGCAACACTGAGGTTGCGACACACAAAGCATTTCTCGCCACGCGAAATGCTTTGTGCATTGGGTACGCTAAACTACTCATTTTAACGGCGAATAAACAGGTCTGGACGTTAATGCCTGATCGAAGTTAAAACGTGTTTCAATTGCGTCAACGGCCTCGGCGTGATTGTTTATCGAATCATCCGATTCAAATCATTCTTCACTTCAACGTGACTTCCACTTTGCCAGGTTTAACAATCTGGTCCCTCAGCACGACACTTTTATGTTATTGGAGATTGCTGGATGCAGCATCGCCTTGCTTTAATACTTCCGATCTACTCGCTGATGTTGACGGCATCGCTTTTCCTGGCGTTTTGCCTGCGATTTGATTTTAATCTCGGCAATACTGGCCTCAATTGGTTCATAGCTGCGCTGCCGTTTGTTCTGAGTGTGAAGTTTGTTGTCTGTATTCTTACACGCGAATGGAACCATGCCTTCCGGCATGCCACCATCGCAGACATATTGGTGACCGCCACAAGTTGCGGTGCCAGTGCCGTCATTTTGATGAGTTCGTATTACCTCTATTCAGATCAGGCATTTATTATTCCACGTTCGGTCATTCTGATCGATACACTGCTGAGTATGATGCTCATTTCTTCTTTCCGCGTCGGTTGTCGAATTATCTGGAAAAAATGGAATAGAGATAAGTTGCAACAACCTGCAGAATCAGCATTGATTTTTGGCACCGATGAAACATCAATCGGCATCTGGAAAATGCTCATGGCCAGCAACGGGCAACTGGGACGATTTCGTGTTGTTGGATTTATCGACAACAGCCCTCAGAAACGCCGCTCTTTAATTGGTGGGCAAAAAGTTTACTCCTTTAAGGAATGCAAAGAACAAAGTAAATTGGCTGGGATTCAGCATATTCTTGTTCCCACAACAACCACGGGGGGAGTCGTTCGAGACCTACTGCAACACTGCAAGCAAATTGAAGTTGAAGTTCATAAAATCCCAACGGTCGATGAAATTGTGAAAGGGCGATTCCGCCTCGCAGTAAGAGACCTTGATATTGATGATCTGTTACGCAGACCTCCCACAAAACTGGGGCTGGAAGAAATTGGCGAATCGATCTGCGGTAAAACAGTGCTCGTTACCGGCGGAGCAGGAAGCATCGGCAGCGAACTTTGTAGACAAGTTTTAAGTTTTCGCCCTGCAAAACTGATCGTTTACGATCACTCCGAATTCGGTGTCTTCCAATTGGAACAAGAATTTATTAAACAAAAATTCCCTGAAACCAAAATTATCTACAATACCGCAAGCGTTCTCGATTCCGATGCGTTGGAAGGCGTTTTCAGTAAACATTCCCCGCAAATAGTATTTCATGCAGCCGCTTATAAGCATGTCCCGTTGATGCAGGACAACCCTTACGCTGCCATTCGAAACAATATTTTGGGAACGAAGCAACTTGTCGATGCGGCTCACCGTCATCAAGTAGAACGTTTTGTGCTGATTTCAACAGACAAAGCCGTTCGTCCGACCAGTGTCATGGGAGCCACAAAATTAATGGCAGAAAAATATCTGCAAGCGATGGCTCAATCATCTTCCACAAAGTTTATTACTGTTCGCTTTGGAAACGTTCTGAATTCTGTCGGCAGTGTGGTACCAACTTTCCGGAAACAAATTGAAATGGGAGGTCCGATTACCGTTACCGATGAAAAAATGGTGCGCTACTTCATGACAATCCCCGAAGCCTCTCAACTGGTCCTGCAAGCGGGTGCTGTTGGGGAATCCGGCAATGTTCTCATCCTGGAAATGGGTGAACCAGTCAAAATTGTTGATTTAGCGAAAGATATGATTTCACTTTCCGGCTTGAACTATCCTGAGGATATCGACATTCAATTCACAGGCCTGCGACCAGGCGAAAAAATGTACGAAGAGTTGTTCTATTCTCACGAACAAAGTGCAGAAAAAATTCACGAGAAAATCATCCTTGGTTCCGGATTTGCCCCCAGCGTGATGCAAATCAATAACGAAGTTCAGCAATTAAACGCCACACTGAATGGTGAACCTGCTCAAATTGCAGATTCGCTATGGAGTATCGTTAACCGGTACGTCGCGCTGGATGATTCGGCTAGCTCAACAACCACCGACATCTCAGCGGCAGCTTAGTATCGCTCGAACAATTACTATCGGGTTTACGGGAAACTATCTCGTGTTGAATCACTAAAAAATTCAAACCATTTGGATGGCTCAGACGCGATGCGTCTGAGTTGCACTGCAACAAGAAGCCGAGAATGTGGCCTGATTGACAATAAAACTCTCGAATTATTATTTGGCTCGCAGGTGTGGGCCGTTGATTGAAAATAGTACATCACATTCCCGGCCTCTTGTGGCTTCGCCACCCAGACGCTTTGCGTCTGGGTCATCCTTGATATGAATACACGATTTAATCGAGATATTGAAAAGATGACAGTAATTGTTCGAGCGATCCTAAGAAGCCGAGAATGTGATTTCCTACGAATAAAGATTATGAAGCCGTCTACGAACACCTTTTACTCCTTTAATTTGCCGCCATTTTACAAAGTTTTCAACGCTTCTGCGGGGCGATAACGCTTGCCGTAAACTTCTGCCAGTTGTTCGAGGGTTTGCAGGAGATCTTCTTTCGAAAACTGTTTGGCATAACTGAGCGGGCCACCCAGAAACGGGGCGAAGCCGGTTCCAAACACCATCGCCAAGTCGATCATCCATGCCTCTGGAACTACTTTCTCATCCAGACAACGTCCCGCTTCGTTGACCATCGCCAGAATGAGTCGTTGCTGGATCGGCGTCATGAATTCATCCAAAGGTGTTTTTGGTGTTTCTGCCAAATCCAGTTCGATATCCGTGAGAAACGGTTTCAAGTCGGTCAGGCCGGCTCGTTTTGCTTTTTTGTAATTATAAAAACCAGATTCCGACTTCCGTCCCAGTCGTCCCTGTTCGGTCATTCGTTGTAGAATTTTCGATGTCATTGAATCGTCACCAAAAACGACAGCCATCGAACCGGCAACATGGGCTGCGACATCGATGCCAATCTGATCGTACAATTCCAACGGTCCCATCGGCATGCCGAAGTTTTTCAATTCGCGATCAATCTGGCTCAAATCTTGCCCGCGAGCTGTCATTTCAACGGCTGCCAGCACGGCTTCGTCCAGATAAGGCATCAGAACCCGATTGACGACAAATCCGGGAGAATCTTTCACCACAATTGGCGTTTTCCCCAACTGCCTGGTCAGCATGACGAGTTTCCCCATTGTTTCCGGCGAACTTTTTTCCGCTTGCACCACTTCAATGAGATCCATGCTATGTACCGGATTAAAAAAGTGCAGCCCGGCCATTCGCTCAGGATTTTCGACAACGGTCGCAATTTCGCTGACTGACAAAGCAGAGGTATTACTCGCCAGGACGGTTTCAGCAGAACATTTTTCTGAAAGTTCACGAAAAACCGTTTTCTTCAATTCCATCGTTTCGGGGACGGCTTCAATAATAACCTCTGCCTGCGAAACGGCGTCCCATGTGGTGGTAAAATTAATCGTCGCCATCTGCTTGCGAGCATCGGCTTCGCTCATCCGTTTTCGGGCCAGCAATTTATCCATCGATTTTTGAATGCGATTACGAGCCGCGTTCAGGCATTCATCGTTGATTTCTTTCAGGATCACTTTCAAGCCGCGCTTTGCAGCGACCTGTGTGATGCCTGCTCCCATTGTCCCGCCTCCCAAAACGGCTATCGTTTCCAGCGTTGTTTCGCGCATCGCTTCTGGGACTTTCCATGTTTTCAAGTTACGGGCACGTTCCTGATTAAGAAACAGAGCCACCAGATTTTGGCACGTCGAAGAGAGCATCAATTCGCCGAGTGCTTCGCGTTCAAATTCATAACCCTTTTCAGGATCAAAAAACGAAAGACGAATCGCCTGCAATGCTTTTCCTAATGCAGGGTACTGACTGATCTGCGAAGCAATTTTCTTCTCGGTCGCACCGATTGCCATCGAGCGGCCCATTTTTGTTTGATCGATGAACCACTTCGTCCAGGTTCGTTTCACCGCTGGTTTTCGCAGAGAACCATTCGTGAGTAATTCACCTGATGCTTTTTCTATTCCAGCTTCCAGGTCTTCATCCGTCAAGACGCGATCAACCAAGCCGATGCGAGCCGCTTTGTCTGCGTTCAATTTCTGTGCCTGTAAAATCATCGCGATCGACTGAAGCAGTCCCACAATTTTGGGCAGCCGCTGTGTCCCTCCCCAGGCAGGAAGAATGCCGAGTTGTGTTTCGGGTAACCCGATCCGTGTCGCCGCTGCGTTGGTTGCGAGACGATAATTGCACGCCAACGCAAATTCCAAACCGCCTCCCATGCAGGCACCGCGGATGATCGCAACGGTGACCGGGGATAACGCTTCAATTCTCGCAAAAATCTGTTGACCATGCGCAGAAACTTCGCTCGCCTGCTCAGCCGTTTCAATACTCGTAAATTCTTTGACATCAGCCCCCGCGAAAAAACTGTTCGCTTTGCGGGATCGAAACAGGATCGCTTTTTCAGAAGTGGATTGCTCCAACTCATCAAGCACTTCGGAAAGTTCGGTAAGGACTGCTGCAGAAAATGTGTTTTGCGATTGATCTTTGACATCGACCCAAACCGTCGCGATGCCGCCTTCATTTCGTTCAATCTGCCAATGTTTCCAGTTAGCCAT
>JAJRTM010000237.1 GCA_024278285.1 Planctomycetota bacterium | reverse complement strand
AGGGCGACTGGCTCGTGTTTCGCATGGCAGAGCGTTAATTGATCTGGCTGTGATTCGTATCTCTCAACTGGAAAATCTGGAAAGTCTTTCTGGCTTGATTGCCGATTTGAAGAGTGCCGAAACAGGCGTGATCACATTGGCGGGGGGGGATGCATCACAAGCGGTTTTGTCTAGCGAACCTCGCCAGGTGAACGATGTTCCTCCGCAATCTGCTTCGCCAGTAACTCCTTCGCAACCGACGAAAAAAAAAATTGACTCTCCCGCTGCAATAACACCAGAACCCCCTCCAGCAGAGGCGATTTCGACCAAACAATTAATTCCTTTTGAAGAAATTTCTAAAGAGGCAATCCTGTCGCAACTTATTGATACTGTTGGAGATGCGATCTCCATGCACTTAAAGCAAGTGGGGCGAACAGCAATTATTGCGCCAAATCGTCTGGATTTATTCTTCAATTCGAACTACGCTTTCTCAAAGAGCTATTTTGATGGCAAGCCGGAATCGGTCAAGCAAATCGCTGAGCAGGTTCAGAAATTGACGGGGCTGAAGCAGATTCAGGTACGAATTCGACTGGAGGAGGCGAGCGAAGCGAAAGCTGATTCGAGTAAAGAGACACCATCAACCACGTCGAAACCTAAAATGGAAAAACATGAGTTTGTTCAAGCCGCGGAGACGATTTTTAATGCAACGCTTGGTCAGACAACGAGAATCAGAAAGTAGGTCAGGCTGCCTTCCACTTTTGTACAGAGTATTGTTGCTAAAGTAGATAAGAAATCAATAACGGGATTACCCCGAGGAGAATAAACGATGTTTGATAAAATTGGTGGGCTCGCTTCAATGATGAAGCAGGCGAAGGAACTGCAATCGAAAATGGGAACGTTTCAGGACTCATTAAAAGAAGTCACCGTAACCGGCGAAGCAGGCGGTGGCATGGTGAAGGTGACCGCGAACGGTCAGCAGACAATTCTTAATTGCGAAATTGAAGCGGCGATTATTGAATCGGGAGATCGCGAAATGTTGGAAGATCTTGTCGTTTCTGCGGTGAATCAGGCCCTTGATAATGCCAAGCAGGCGGCTGCAGAAAAGATGTCTGAAATGACCGGCGGCATGAATCTGCCTGGTCTTCAAGATGCAATGTCCAATATGGGATTAGGTCCACAAGGTTCTTAATAGCAGTACCAAAGATTATTTCATGGAAGAACAGACACATCCCTACGGTCCCAGCGTTGCAGCGTTAATCGAAGAGTTCGCGAAGATGCCGGGAATCGGTCGAAAATCGGCAGAGCGATTGACGCAGTATGTGGTCAATTTAGATCGACCATCAGCCGGGGCGTTGATTAAGGCGATTGATTCTGTCAAGCGGAACATTAAACGGTGCAGTAAATGCTTCGTCTTAACTGAATCGGAACGGTGTGATATCTGTGAAGATTCAAAACGCGAGCCAACTTTGGTTTGCGTTGTCGAGCAGCCCAAAGATGTTATTTCTCTGGAAGCATCGGGAGCGTACGAAGGGCAGTATCATGTTTTGCATGGCTGTTTATCTCCTTTGAACGGGATCGGACCAGAGAAACTGACGATAAACGCATTGGTTCAGCGAGTGAAATCGCAAGGGGTCAAAGAAATAATTATGGCGACTAACCCGACTCTCGAAGGAGACGGGACGGCTTTGTTTATTTCTAATTTATTGGCGGATGAAGAAGTGACAATCACGCGGTTAGCCCGAGGGATTGCCTCTGGTTCGGTGTTAGAATTTGCCAATCGAGAAATGCTGGCCGATGCGCTACGTGGTCGTCAGGCATTTTGAGGTAGACTTATCAAGGCGATTCCCGTTAGAAAGAAACTGAAAAGAGACATCCGATAAACTCGTAATAAAAAAGATAAAGTTCTTGATAACATGCACTTGAATCTATCACAAAACATGAAGATGAGCCAGCAGATGAAGCTGGCTCCGCAGATGATCCAGTCGATGGAAATTCTACAAATGTCTGTGATGGCGCTCCAGGAAAAGATTGATCAGGAACTGGAAGAAAACGTTGTTCTGGAAGCAGTTGACCCCAAGCAGCAAGATGCGTACGAAGAGGAAACGCCAACTGCTTCGGCCTCAACTGAAATCGAACAGCAGGAAATGGTTGTTGATAACGACCATAACAACGAAGCCGATTTTGAGCGATTACTGGAACTTTCCGCAGAGTGGCCCGAAGACAATTTTACTTCGGGAGGGAAACCTTCTGCGAATCGAATTGATGAATATTCAGACCGTCAACACGATTTAATCGGTAACCTGGAAGCTCATCCGCAGTCGCTGCAAGATTATCTTCTCGAACAGTTTCACTTTTATGAAATTGATCCCGAAGAGCGGGATTTTGGCGAATTTCTGATACAAAATCTTGATGAACAGGGCCGCATGCAGGGAACTCTTCCGGAGATCGTTCAGGTTTATGGCGTTGAAATTTCCCAGGAAGTCGCTGAATGCGTTTTGGGGCTGATCCAAAAACTGGATCCGCCCGGTGTTGGTGCCCGGAATTTGCAAGAATGCCTACTGCTGCAATTGACTGACGAAACGCCGATGAAAGAAGCGTTGGCTACTTTAATCAGTAATCATCTGGAGGATATCAGTCAGAATCGCCTGCCATTAATTGAACGCAAAACCGGATATTCCATCGAAACCATTAAGCAGGCATTGGAGCAGATGCGGCATCTCGACCCGTATCCCGGGCAACGATTTATCTTGCAAGCTTCGCAAAATGTCACTCCCGATGTGCGGGTCAAAGAAGGGGAAGATGGAAACTGGACTGTAGAATTAATTAACGATTATACACCCGAATTACGAATTTCGGGCAGATATCTCAAAATGCTGCAAGGCAATCCCGATGAGAAAACAAAAGAATATATACGAAAGAAGATCGAATCGGCAAAATGGTTGATCGATTCAATCGAACAACGCCAGGCAACCTTACGAAAAGTTGCCCAGGCGATTGTGAATCATCAAAACGAATTTCTGGAAAGAGGCCCGGAATCAATCGTTCCCTTAAAAATGCAGCAAGTTGCTGATGACGTCGGCGTGCATGTGACGACTGTTTCCCGGGCTGTCGATGGAAAATGGATTGAAACGCCACGCGGCTTATTTGCACTTCGTCAATTTTTTGGGGGAGGCACAACAACCGTAGATGGCGCTGAAGTCTCCTGGAAGAAAATTCGCCTGAAACTTCAGGAAGTCATCGACAACGAAAATAAACAGAAGCCGCTTAGCGACAAAGCCCTGGTCGATGAAATGGACAAATTCGGTTACACGTTGGCCCGCAGAACAATTACCAAATACCGCGAAGCAATGGGCATCCCCTCTTCCAGGCAACGCAAAGCATATTGAATACCTGTTTCAACTCATTATCGTTTTCCGTAAAACGACAGTTCTTATTTGACTGATGCTTTAGAAAGTAGGGTATGCTGTGCATACCGATCAGGCGAGGTTGATTTTGATAGAGTGAGACAACACGGAAGAACTATTGTGGTATGCACAGCACAGCATACCCTACCTCACTGGCTCAACGCTGATTGAGCAAATCTCATCGACAAGCATTTCTGGGGATTCAAACCATGTTTCCTTTTACTCGCATGAAGAAATCGCAGGCTCAATCTCCAGTGCCGACAAGCTGGGGTTGGCGATGGTTTCGGCGCATGTACCGCTTCTTTGGTGGAGTGCTTTTGCTCTATTTGCTGATCTTATTGATCGGTTTGATTCCCGTTAATAACGATTTTGAACCAGCAGCCGAGGGGATTGAAATCTTTATTTCTTCCAACGGCGTGCATGCCGATGTTGT
>JAJRTM010000236.1 GCA_024278285.1 Planctomycetota bacterium | reverse complement strand
GATTGAATCAAATCATCGTACGACATCGAAGCGACACCTGATTTGTGTGTCACAAGAATTCGGTACGCTTCCTCTCTTTTGGGCAAGCCAAATTTGCCTTGTGCATTTGATTTTGTAGAAGGGCATCGCGGCGATTCCTGCTTGCCTCCCGTCACAAGATCAACTCTGTGGCGGCGTGTGTAGGATTGAATGACTGCCCCAACAACAGGCTTTCCCTGATCATCATACACGCGACAACGTATGGCCGGGATACCATCTGAATGAGACTCATCAACCACCTTCTTTTTCTCTTGTTTACCTTTTTTCTTGCCAGAATCTGCATCAGCAACCGAATGGTGGAAACTTCCCACGGCTACAACGAGAATGAGAGTCAAAATTAACAGCGAGCTTATAGCTTTCATCGGGCCACCTCGTTCTTTAATGCTTGCGGGATTGAGAATGCGTTTGATACGGCGGTAAGTGAGGCCCGGTTTTTTATTTCCCAGGGCGGTGACAGCGAGCGGTGCAACATTTTTTTCGAGACGAGTCGCTTCGATGACCGCCAGGCCTTCTGCAAGTGCCAGGCGATAGCCGCTGAATTGGGCTGCGGTGTCGTCACAACAAAATTCTCGATCAAGACGAATCCGCCGAGAGATCCACCAGACGGCTGGATGATAAAACAGAAGCGTTTCGATCATCACCTGTAACAGATTGAGCAGAAAATCATTCCGGCGAATATGTGCCAACTCGTGAGCCAGAATTGCATCGCATTGTGCAGGAGTCAGTCCGGTCAACAAAGAAACCGGGAGAATGAGTACCGGACGAAAAACGCCTATCACCATCGGCACATCAGCCAGCGTTGACTGCACAAGCTTAACCACACGCCGCAGTTTCAAAGTTTTAGCTAACTGGCTAAGTCTATTTTGCAATGTGGAATCGGTAATGGGGATGGCTGATTTTAGAACACGACGAGTCAGAACCCAACCACCCAACTGCCTGAATGAAAGAAGAAGTACGCCGGCAAGCCAGAACGGCGTCAGCCAGACAGAGTATCGAAGCAGTTGAGTTTTCAGATCAAAAAAAGGAACAGGTTGTTCTGCTATTTCCGGCTCTGGCACTTCAACAATCCGTTCTGCTACAACCGGGAACGTCGCGGACTGCGGCAGATGTGCAATCAGTGGAGTTTCTACGGCTGGCAAGGTGGCCGGTATCTGAAAATCAGTTTCTGAAATCAATGGAGCAGGTGGTTCTGGTTGCGGTATTTGCGATATTGGTGCAACAACTGGAACAGCTTTTGTGCCTGCTGGTAGCGGAACGAAAAAAAATGTCCCCAGCGGAGCAGCAGCCATGCAGAGCAGCATCGCATAGGTAAAGGCGTAACGGGTTTGCGACTTCATTGGAATAGCCGCGCGAACCACGCCTGTGATCAGTCCAATAAGCGTGAGTTGCCAAAGTGAATGTAAGAGAATCCAGCCGAGGCGAATGGAAATATCGGAGTGTATCAAACTTTGAATATTCATTGATCCTGCCCTTTCTTTGCCTGCCGAATGAGACCTTGAAGCTCTTGCAATTCGTCTCTGGAGATTTTCTTGGACGAAATCGCACATTGCACAAGTTCGTTCATCGCACCACCAAATAATCGCTGAACGATATCTTCGACCATGCTTTTTTGAGTCTCCTCCCGCGAAACAGTCGCCTGATAAACCTGAGGGCGAACCGATGCGTCTCGCGTGAGAAATCCTTTCTCGTGCAGCACCTGAATCATTTTGAGCGTTGTCGAATAGCTCGTTTGTTTGCGTTCTTTTGAAGCAAGAATCACCTGATGAGCCGCCCGCACGGTACACGAGCCATGCTCCCAGAAGACATCCAGTATTTGCAATTCGACATCAGTCGGACGCGGCAATTTCGAGGGCATTTTGATATCTCTCCCGAGGGGGAAAATGAATTCACTAAGTGTTTAGTGAAGGGAGAATATCACCCACGGAATATCGCGTCAAGATGAATCACTAAGAATTTAGTGATTCATCTTGACATTCAACAGGAGCACAGACATTCCTGTCTGTCGTATTTGATTATGTTCTATTCAAGAAGTTTCTCTGCTCGTTTTTTATAGAATAATATCCAGAGCATCAGCGGAGCGAATTCCAGCCAGACGATTACGTCGCTGAAAAGTACCCAGCCGGACATGTTCGTTCCCGGCACCAAGCCGTTGGTTTCAAAATAGAGCAACGGGAAACGAACGTAATAGGCAAACAGCACGCATGACATGCCCAGCCAGGCGATTCGATGAGTCGGAAGCAGGAACGGGAGCGCCCAGGTCCAGTACCACGGGTTTTGCGTTGGGGCGAGCAGCCAGAACCAGGCCAGCACTAAAAATATTTGATGCACCAGCCGCTTCGAAGTCGGTTCACGCCACAGTGAACCGAGCAGGTAAATGACAATCAACCCCCAAACCGCTAACGTGATTGCCCTGGAAATCAGAAATGAATTTATGACGGGCAAAATGTTTTTTTGTGAATCGTCTTCCTTCACTTCAAGAGAATCCGCCCATGTTTCTCGCCAACTGTTGGGAGTCACAACAAACCAGGGGACGGGCGATCTTCTTTGAGAATCGGGCAAAAGGTTTTCGTTAACAACAGAAAACATCCAATCGTTAATTTGCCAGCGTGTCATAAAAGCCTGCAATCCGGCTGTGGATTCAGTTTGTTGTTCTGCTGCCTGTTCGCTTAATGGTTCTTGCCCGTAATCGGCAAATATCCATGCAGAAAGAAACAGAAACGAAGCCAGGACCGAGGTGGTCAACCAAATCCCAGCCCATCGAATGCCGACACGCTTGTAAAGGAATATCAGCAGAACAGGTGTCAGAATAATGGGGTAAAGTTTTCCCGCGATACTGCATGCAAACAGAATCGCACTGAAAAGCAAAGAGAAAATAGGCTTCTGTTTTGATTGTTCCTGCGAATGAGAATTGCCGCCGAGGGTAACGGCTTTAATCAGCATCACAACAGTCCAAACAGAAAAGGCGACGGTGATCGTATCAAGATGTCCGGAGTTGGCGTATTCCTTCAAAACCAAAGGAGACCAGCCATACACAATCGCCCAACTTCTCGGAATGGAAAGCTGTTTTAACAACACGAGAATTCCCAGAATGGTCGCGACATCAAACAGCATTAACCAGGTTTTCAAAACAACCAATCGAACATAGCGCGATGTATTTCGAGGCGTTGTAAAAACCGATAATGCAAAAACCGCTTGACTGACAGGAGGGTAAACCGTAGGCAATTCGGAAAAATGAACGATGTCAAGAATTCGATGAACTTCCGGTTGCTCTTTGCAGAGAGTGACCAATGAAATGATTTCCGGATTCGGTGTAACAGGTTTCACATCATCTAAACGAGCCAGTCCGCCCGGTAATGGTGGGGCATCAGATTGTGCTTGATAATAGCTATGTGCAATGGCTCGTTTTATCTGATCGGGAGCATGTCGATACGGATTGATTCCCTGGTTAACTACATATCCATCCCACAGGTAACGATAAAGATCGATTTCCTGAATCGGAATACTCGGGATCAATAAAACGCGGCAAAGGATCGCAACGCCAAGAATATGTTTAAGTCGAAATTCCTGTGGCTGAATAATTGCTCGCCAAATCGCAACAAAGTAAGCGGCGCACCCCAAGGCAGCCAGCGAAAAGAACAGGATAAAAGGACGCTTCGTGATGGCAACGGCGCCAGTTTCACGAAAAGAATCGAAGCTGAAACTAATCCATGTCCAGCCAAGCGAGCAGATAATGATACCAATAATGGAAACCGAGTAGATTCGATTCTTCATACACTGTTATTCCGAACCAGACGCCCCAAGCTGGTTTGTGATAACTCAGAACCTGCCTCGCGATGTTGCTGAGGTTCAGGAGGATCAGGGAAGTTTTCGAAATTTGGATTTCTGGTCACCAGAACATAAACAACAACCAGAATCGCGATCAAAGGAATAATTCCCAAGCCAGCGAAGTACGCCATAATCGTCCAGTCTCGGGAAGAAAAATCTTGAGCATGTGGATCAAAATCGGGTTGCTGCGACTCGTTATTCATCAAAAGTTGCTTTGTTTCGTAAAATGTGGTGATAGTGCTGGGCGAACCGATGCGATTCGTCGCGAACATACTGGAGTAGTCGCAAAGCGTAAGAATGCCTGGAAAGTTTTTTCGGTTTCGATTCGCCTGGAAGATAAATTTCTTCTTCCCGCTTGGCAAGCGAAAGCGTCATCGGCGGCTCGATATCGATCGCACGCATTGCTTCCAGGGCAGCGTTTAGTTGTCCCTTTCCGCCATCGATCAGCAAAATATCTGGAAACGATTCTCCATTTTTCTGCAAAGACCGTAGTCGTCGAGAAACGACTTCCCGTATCGATGCAAAATCGTCAACTCCTTCGACGGTCCGTATTTTATAGCGTCTGTAACCATGCTTGAACGGGAGGCCATCAATAAATTGAACCAGCGAGGCAACCGTTTCGCCGCCCTGCAAATGTGCGATATCCATCCCTTCAATTCTGCGGGGAAGCTCGGCTAAGTTGAAAACTTTCTTCAAGCCGACCATTCCTTTTTTGGGATCGATATAAAAAGCTTCCGGCTGTTGATGCGTATCGAGCTCGCCCCGCAATTCAATCGATTTGAGTGCACGAATTTGATCTCGAACCGCAGCGGCTCGTTCAAACTGCAACTCTTTGGAAGCGGCTTCCATCTCTTTATTCAGTTCGCGAAACAGTTTCGTCTGATGTCCTTCGAGAAACAGACGCAGGCGTTGGATATCCTTTTTGTACGCTTCTTTGCTGATTCGTAAATTGCACGGGGCGGTACATTGATTGATACTCGCCAACAGGCAGGGGCGATACCATTTCCAGCGTTCATCGTTTTCATCTATTTCGAGCGAGCAGGTTCTGAATTTGAAGATCTTTTGTAGCACCGTAATCGTTTCGCGAAGTTGCCCTGCGTTCGTGAAAGGGCCGTACAGCTTTGTTCCCTTCGCCTGGGGAGTCCGTGTGAATTCGACAAGGGGAAAATCATCGCGGATATGTATTTCCAAATAGGGAAATGTTTTGTCGTCTTTCAGATCGGTATTGAAACGCGGCTGGATATCTTTGATGAGCCTCGCTTCTAACAGCAGGGCATCGACTTCGTTTTCGGTTGTCAGATAATCGATATCTGCAATCGTCTGCACAAGCTCTGCGGTTCGCCGTTCTGTCGCAGCGGCTGCCAGAAAGTAACTCGCTGCCCGAGACCTCAAATTAACCGCTTTGCCGATGTAGATCACACGATCTTCGCTATCCTTCATCAGATAAATACCGGGGGTCGTCGGAAAAGTACGCACCTTCTCCCGAGGCGTTTCTTTTTCTTTCGCTTTATCTTCAGGTTGTCCTGTTTGATTATCTTCGGCGTCCATCTTTTGAATGATACCGAATTCTTACCAAAACTGGCAGTAAACAAGGCTGGTGGACGCTATTTAAGCGGCTCGTTGCTGCGGCGGTGCTGATTCAGCTTGATTTTCCTTGAGGATTTGCATACTTTTCGGCAGGGATTCGTATTTTTTTGTGAACTGGTGCATGTACTGCTCCAACTCTGCAACATGTTCCTGAAGTTGGTCGCGATTGAGATTTTCCGGAATGGAAAAGTGCTTGCCTGTCACAACGAAAACTGTCGTAAAAGGTTTCGGAATAAGCATGTCTGTCCATTTCGCCTTGATACGCCAATACCGTTTGCAGCACGAAGTGACAGGCACAATATTTCGTCCTGACTGCGAAGCCAGAAAAACAATCCCCGGTTTCAGTTCATGTCGGGGACCGGTTGGGCCATCCGGTGTGATTGAAATATGATAATTTTCTGCAGCCTGCAGACATTGCCTCATCGCTTTCGAACCGCCACGCCGGCTCGAACCGCGAATCGGTTCAATTCCCAGTTCTTTCAGGATGATCGACAGATAACCGCCATCCTGATGCTGGCTCACCAACGCAGCCATGCTGTCAGACTTTCCACAAAAAGTGGACATCATCAGGATGTCGTGCCACATGCAATAAAGATGTTTCTCTTTCGCTGGCCCTGCGATACAATCGCTGTCGTATCCCCATGAACGAATCGGCTCTGAATACGGGCTGGAGTTCGGTTCTTCTTCGTAAAGAACAATACGGCATGAAGAATAAATCAACCGCAGCAAGTAAAGACAACATTTCACAATCGGTCGTGCAATCAATGGATTC
>JAJRTM010000235.1 GCA_024278285.1 Planctomycetota bacterium | reverse complement strand
TCAAAGCAATAAATTCCGCCGTCCCTGCAGGACTTTATCCTCTTGCAACCAATACCCCAGGTTAAAACCTGGGGCTATTTGACAATGTCCCTCCGGGACAAAACTTATGTATAAACAACAGCGTGCTTGCACCCATCAAATACGGTTTCCACTATTATAAATCTAATGCCGTATCATTCTCATGCTGGTGAATCAATTACAGAATAAAAACAAATCCGACTCTCTATTTCTCATTGAACGTAACTCGGCACGCGAAGATGGGTGCAAGCACGCCATCCTACGACTTTTTTTCTCGAAAAGTTTGTATGTAATGATGTCAGGCTGGAAAGCCTAACCTACGATTCATCGATAATATACTAATTCTCTTCTTGGTGCTCCTCAGCGACTTCGTCTGAACCAGACTCTTCTTCTGTTTCTGCCTCAAATTTTTCGGAACTTGGTTTCAAGTCTTCTTCGATGCGGTTGCTGTTTTCAATCGTCTGTGTCGTCACCGGGTCGCTATGCACGGCGGTTCGCATATCGGTTTCGATATTTGTCATCCCTTTTTTGAATTCAACAAAACCTTGTCCTAAACTGCGTGCCACTTCGGGAAGTCGCTTGCCAAATAAAAGCAGGGCAATCACACCAAAGATAATCATTTCCGGCCAACCAGGTGAAAACATAACAATATCTCCTGAAAACAGTGGCTCATATCACCATGGAAAATTGTGGCTGAGCAACTTGTTGATTTATAATATTTCGTACAACAGACAGACGAAAAAGAAGAGTCAATCAGCCTTCTTTTCAATATGATCGCTTTTATCATCGAGATTATTCTCGTCGTCGGAAGGGGCTCCTTCGCTGACACCTTTTTTGAATTCGGTAATACTTTTACCAACCGAATACATGGCACTGGGAAGTCGCTTCCCAAAGAAAATGAGTACGACAACCAGAAAGATGAGTAACTCCGGTCCCCCCGGAATACCAAAGGCTAATGTGTACATGTTATTGAGGCTCTCTAAAAGGTTTAATTTGGTTGATATTCCCCCGCTTGGCTGATTGGTTTTGACAGCCCAATGTAGAGGGAAACTTTGTCATTGGCACCACATGCGATTGGTCTTTTGTCGTAAAGGATCGATGCTGAGGAGGCAGGAAGCCAGATTTCATCTGGAAACAGCTAACGCCAAGAGTGAGACTACCGCAAGGCAAAGCATTCAACAAAGGAAGGCTGCCCAAAACAGCTTTATGTCACGGTATCCGGTGGAACTCACCCGACAGGAGGATCATACGATCCACACAATTGTCCGATGCTGCTTGTCCACTCGGCTTGTCCCACAGGAGAGTAGGAGGGGGGAGCGGTCTTATAGATATCATACAGTCAGGGCTGCCGGTGTCAATGAATTAATTCTCTCAATTTCGTGGTACAAAATGGGCAACAAACCACTAAACGTGAACACAATGTCATGTCGGGAGCAGTTTTGGCTCCAAACAGTCCGATAATACGGAAAATGCAGGCTTTAATGTTTAGTCCAATTCCCGTGAAGAACGATAAATAACAAGGCAGGATAGCGACTGCTTTGTCCTTACAGGAATGTTATGTCCAGTTAGTGGGGACGAGAGATTAACGCTCTATCTCACCTATTCATTATAAATCAAGGCTGTTGTGCAAAGACTATGTCAGAAAACCTACCACAGTTACAGGAGATTCTCGCTGCAAGCCTGGAGAATCTGCCTGCGGTCACAGATTCATTCAATCTTTGTTTTGATACCAGGTTTCATTTGAAACCGGGGGAACCAATCCTCTGGGAAGAGAACCATTCTTCCGCGAATCTTACTGGAAAACCGGGGCTTTGTGTCATTTTTAAGCCTCATGGTGCCGGGGGTTATTTGATTTCAATTCCGCAAATGATACCGCTGCCTGAGTGGTACCTGGAACCAGATGACTCACAACAGTCACGTTTGCAAACCTTGGGGATGGAATGGTCCTACGGCATGCTTCCTGAAGGTTTTCAGGAAGGTAGTTACTCAACACTGGTAAGCAACGACCTCTACACAGCAGTTAGCTGGTCCGGCACAAACGAACAGACACAGATGCTTGAACTTCAACTGGTTGATGAGCAGGGGGAACCAGCCAGCCAGGAATCTCTATGGGTGATTGGCCCGCTGGAGACCCCTCCTCTGGGGGATGAGGAAAATGAAGTTGAAGACGAAGCTGCCCTGGAAGAAAGTTTGTCCGAAACTGGGGGCGATGAAGCAAATCAGGATACAAACGATCTTGTTCACCGGATACGCCGCTTAATGCCGATGACGGTTAGCGTTTCGGTCCGACTGGCAGAGAAGAAAATCGGCCTCGAACAACTACAAAACCTCAGTCCTGGTACCTTAATCACGTTTCCTAAATCTTGTGATGATCTGCTGGACATGTATGTTAATAATAAACTCTATGCCCAGGGGGAAGCAGTGAAAATTGGAGAGAAATTTGGTTTGAAGGTCAACGAGGTTGGCACTGTCAAAGAAAGGCCCCCCGGGATTTTCACTTTGTAGGTTCTCTCCATGTAAATACGCTCTGTTTTTTTCAGAATCAGCCGGAATTATGGCAAAATAACAAGCTGTCGGCTGGTTCCAACCGTGCTGCTTATGATATACTCCCCGATTGTTTTGACCCCTTCGGTCTTACCGGGCAGGTTCGAAACACCACCAAGGTGGTAATAATTGATGGTACCGTTCGCTCTTTCAGGATGAAAAACAGTCTGTTTTTCGGGAGCGATTTCACAATTTAACTTTATGTTTGCCAGTCGTCTTATTTCTATCGAATTCAGGCGCGGGGCTGGTAATGGGAAACTCATGGTCGACAGGAATTTACTTCGCGAATTTACAATTAGTGACGAGGAACTGGAAACATATTTGTCGAATTCATTCGCCGACATGACGGGCGATGAAGCAAATCTCGATTTGATGTACGACGAAACGTCTCGCACGTTTGATTCCAATGAAATAGTCCAGGGAACAATCATTCGAGTTGATGACGACGAAGTCCTTGTCGATGTCGGCTTCAAAAGTGAGGGGCTTGTACTTCGCGAAGAATGGGAATCGGAAGATCCGGTGCCAGAAGTTGGTCAAACCATCGAGGTTATGCTGGAGGATATCGAAGATATTCATGGAGTGATCCTGCTTTCCAAACGCAAAGCAGATCGTATTCGTGAATGGGAACGCGTCATTGAAATCTGCCATGAAGGCGATATCATTAAAGGGACAGTCGTTCGGAAAATCAAAGGGGGCTTGTTGGTCAACATTGGTGTGAATGTCTTCCTGCCTGCCAGCCAGGTCGATATCAGGCGCCCCAACGATATCGCAGATTTCATCGGTCAGGAAATTGAGTGCATCATCCTGAAAATTGATGAAGTACGTCGCAATATTGTTGTTTCCCGAAGGAAGCTGATCGAAGATCGCAGAGCCGAGTTGAAGAGAAAGTTGCTCGAGCAACTCGAAGAAGGTCAATTGCGAACTGGCGTGGTGAAAAACATTGCCGACTTCGGTGCTTTTGTTGACCTCGGCGGAATCGACGGTTTGCTCCACATTACCGATATGAGCTGGGGACGGATCGATCACCCAACCGCAATGGTCAAAATTGATGACGAAATTGAAGTCGTCATCCTGAGTGTCGATCAAGAAAAAGAAAAAATCGCATTAGGCCTGAAGCAGAAGACAAAGTCACCCTGGGAGAATATCGAAGAACGATATCCTATTGGAGACAAAGTGACTGGCGAAGTGACCAATGTCATGTCTTACGGTGCTTTCGTGCGGCTTGAAGATGGCATCGAAGGGCTTGTTCACATTAGTGAAATGTCTTGGACGCGCCGGATAAATCACCCCAGCGAATTGGTTGCCATTAACGATAAGGTTGATGTTGTCGTCCTGAATCTCAATACAGATAAACAGGAAATTTCGCTTGGAATGAAACAGACTCAGCCTAATCCATGGGATAATGTGACTGAGAAATATCCGGTTGGGGCAGAAGTTCCCGGTAAGGTTCGCAACCTGACAAATTACGGTGCCTTCATCGAGCTGGAAGAGGGTGTCGATGGTTTATTGCATGTCAGCGATATGTCCTGGACACGTAAGATTTCTCATGCCAGCGAAATGCTGAAAAAGGGAGACGACATCAAATGCCAGATCGTTTCTGTTGATGAAGACCGCAGGCGAATTGCTCTGGGCCTGAAACAACTTGGCAGCGATCCTTGGACCGATGTCATTCCGGAAAAATATTCACCGGGAACAATCGTGACCGGAAAAGTAACCAAGATTACCAATTTTGGTGTCTTTGTTGAACTCGAATCTGAACTTGAAGGTTTGCTGCACGTTTCTGAACTGGCTGCTCACAAAGTGAGTAACCCTGAAGATGAAGTGAACGTTGGCGAAGATATTGAGGTTCGTATTTTGAGACTTGATCTGGATGATCGCAAGATCGGTCTTTCGCGTCGTCTTGATGCCGATGTAGCTGAACAGCAGGTCGACGAATCTGGAAAACCAGTTGCTACTCCTCAGGATCTCAAAGGAGGAATGGGGGCAACTGGCGGACCACTCTTCCAGATGCCAACAAACGCTCCTGAAGACGAGGAAACACCTTCAGAGACAAATGAAGCATCAGAAGAAGCATCAGAAGAAGCATCAGAAGAAGCCAGTGAAGATGTCACTGAAGAAGCATCCGAAGAGCCCACTGCTGACGCGGAAACTGCTGTCGAAGAAACTGCTGTCGAAGAAACTGCTGGTGAAGAAACTGGTGGTGAAGAAACTGTTGTCGAAGAAACTGCAGAAGTTTCCGAAGAGCAGGAAACGCCTGAAAAAGAAGAAGCAGCCGAGTAATTGTAAACCACAGCCAGAATACGCAGCCAGCAGGCAAAGCGATTCTGGCTTACAATGGCTTCTTCTCTCAGAGTTTTTTCGCTGAAGAAAAAGAAGATAAGTTCGTTAAAACAAACCCTATCGGCGAAAGCCGGTAGGGTTTGTTTCGTGAGCGACAGGCTTAGTCTTTCTGGAAAACGAATTCGTTACAGCCCAGGCCGTTGGTCAGCTTTTTTTGTTTTAGTATGAAGCCGCGTTGTTGATAGAATTCAATAATTTGATCGGCTGCGGCGACTTCAAACGGGTAGCCTCCAATCCAGTCAATGATGTCGGTAAGTACGGACATGCCACGCGAATCGTGCCTGGAATGGTAACGGGCAAACGGATTGCGTAATTTCAATAAATCGATCATGAAAAAACCAAGCAAAAACAGCGGCACGAAAGTCGCGGTAATCAACCAGCGACCAGCCAGTCCACTACAGTAGACCTGTTTGATGATTTTCCACAAACGGGATTTCCAACCTTGATCGTTATAAATAGCAACAACCAGTAATCCACCAGAAGTAACAGGTATCGCTGCATTTCCCAACGCCTGCCACATCGCACCGGTATGATGTAACACTCCCCAACTGTAGACGATATCGAATTGTCCAAGTGAGCGAACATAGTTTTCATCCAACGCAGACCCCTGTTCGATTTGCCACTCGGGATCTTCCGCAAAATAAAGCTCCTTCAATTTTCGGGTACAGGCAACAGAAAATTCATCGTAATCGAAAGAAGTGACTGTCGCGCCCAGCCTGCGGGCAGCCAGGCTGAACGTGCCGCTGCCAGAGCCGATATCGAGAAACGATACCGACTCAGCACCTTCCGGCCAGAATTCCTGAAGCGTCTCTTGCGAGTTTTGCAAACGTGTTTCATTCAACGTGGAAAGAAACCGCTCCCAATTGCGACCGAAACCGAATCGCAATTCGGGATCAGAAACCGAACTCGTTTTGTCCTCTTCTGTTTCCATGATCGGACTTTAGCAGGAGAACGACCTGAATGCAAAATCAATCTTTACTGCAACTCGCAGAGTCCACTATCCGCGGACCACCCCTGCTGCCGACAAGGCCCAAGGTCATTATTGATTCGGTGTAACTATTCAGTGATGGGTGGCTTCTATGAAAGCCTTTTGTTTGTCAAGTTAGAATTACATTTTTTTCTTCTTTTCTTATCAGAACTGATTTTCGAGACGAGGGGGCCCATTCTTCTATGCGAGCATCTGGTCATTGCCATAGCCCAGTAGGGTT